>NZ_BAOX01000004.1:0-65281 GCF_000813105.1 Rhodococcus sp. BS-15
AAAAAACATCGACCTCAACAATCTGGTGCTGACAGATGATCCAGAGCTGCAGAACGCAGTATTTCTTGCCGCGTTCAATTCGGGAGTTGGCTCAATTTTCGACAGCCTCTACCGCGACGACGCGATCTCGAATCTCACCGGCACTCCCCGGACTGGTTCTGATAGGACAGCGGGGATAACCGAACTACTATCCACGAATCCCCAACTCAGCTCAAAAGTAAAATATTCGCACACTACGGGCGACACGTCTCTGATCGTTGTGGAATTCGAGTTAAGTCTCACAGACGAGAATGGCCAAGTGACGCAACACAATGGAATCTGTACAGATGTTCTCGTGCGCGAAAGTGATGGCACCTGGTCGATGGCGATCGACAGGCCAATTATTCTGGATTCACATCCTATAGATTGAAGATGCCAAGAAACGGGTCGACCTCCTCGCACGAGCGTCGACCCGTTTCAGCTGCGAGATAGAGGGGCTTTGACGTAGGCTCCTCTCCCAAATTCTTCATCCCGCGTCGGCGGTTCTTCACGGCCTACGTCAAGTGCGCACAGAAATAGGGCACCCCTCTGTATTTCATTCCGTGGAGACGTCTTCTTCGTCCGAGCCGCTCAATATACGATCCAACAGATCACCAAACTGTATCAACCTGTCAGCAAGGCGGCTCCATCTCCCTTTCGTAGGAGTACACACAGACCACGAAGCGCTTCGCCTACCTGTGCGATTGCGGAATCGCTCAGGTTGATCGACGGCTCGGCCCTCAGCGTATGCGGGTTGCTGGCAGTGGGGAATATCCGAACTCCGTATTCCCGCAGCAGATACCCTGCGAATACATAGCCAATGATGCCCTGCGCCGCATTCTGGGAAAGAATCGGGTCAGCGGAATTCGATAGATCTTTGAGCTCGAAGCCCAGCATGAGGCCCAGACCGCGAACATCGGACACCACGTCGGGATACTGAGCACGCACCGATTCAAATTCAGCCCGCAGCGCAGCACCGCGCTCCTCGGCCTGTGCGTAGGCACCCCCGCCGTTAGCCTCGAGCATTCTGACTACAGACAAACCAAGATTGACAGAAAAGGCGTCCTTTGCGAACGTGGAGCTATGGAGTAGCTCGAACTGTCCATTGTATCGGGAAGAACGGATCATTGCTACCGATGACTTCGCGATGCCGCCACCTATACCCTTGGCGAGAAGTATGTAGTCTCCAATTAAGCCGATATGCGCTGCTGCGAAAAATTTACCGGTACGACCCATACCGCTTTGAATCTCGTCCACAATCACGGGAAACCCACCTGCATCTGCCGCGCTGCGAATCTCGTCCGCGAAATCTGGATCAAGAACTTTGATTCCACCCTCGCCTTGTATTGGCTCCACAAAGAAGCCCGCGATTCGCGGAACTGCCATTCCCGTCAGCCGAAGTGCGCCGTCAATTATTTCAGGCAATATAACCTCCATCCGCTCAGCGGCCAAGGCTGCCTGGACGGCTCCTGGTTTGATTGCGATAAATCTTGCCTGCGTAGCTAACCTGCTGAACGGCGTCCGATAGCCTGGGTTGTGAGTCATCTGCACACTACCCGCTAGTTTGCCGTGAAATCCACCTTCTAGCGCGAGAAACACCGGGCCCCGGGATAGCGAGACTTCGTTCGCGCGTTGTACAGTCCGAGCAACCTGATCGAATCCTGCGGAATTCGGCAATCCTAAGCGATCGTAGACATCCGATCCGATGAATGGCGCGAGATTCTCCGCCGCCCTCCAGGCCTCGACCACGTGAGCCTGCAGATCGCTGATACGGGTTCCGCGATCGAGCTCGGCATGCTTCATGGCAATTTCGACTGCCTCCGCACCACTATTCCCGAATAGTGCCGTATACGGTTCTTCGACTTTCAATTCTCGTTGTATCACTGAATTCAGCTCGATCGCGAGACTGTTGGCATAGGGATGGAAAGAAAATTGAGCATGAATGGGGACCTGGTCTGCCAGCAACTGACGCGCCTTTTCCACCAGCGCTGGATGATTATGCCCGAAAACTAGACACCCATAGCCGCCGACCAGATCAAGTACAGGTACTTCGATACCATTGTCAGTCCGATAGAATAGTATATCGCCGACGCCACGAACGTACTCGACATCCAGGCCAACGCTCGCCAGCATGCCGCGCATGTGTGGCTCGGATAGATCAACCTCAGTATTGGAAGCAGTCATGTTTCTTCTCCATCCCTGTTGTCGTTCTGAAGTGCATGTGTGATTAGCTTCGCCGAAGGGGTTGTCCACGACATAGCGCCACAGGTCGTCTTCGCCCTTCCGCAGCACATCGAGGCCGAGTCCGGAATGGTGTTCGCCGGCCAATTTGCCGTCTCCGGGAATGTCGATCGTCCAGTCCACGACTAGTAGCGCTGTATCTCCAGTGACGTGTGACTCGCGAATTGTCGCCTGCATAACCGGCTTTCGCTCAAGGTGCGCGCGGACGACCGCCTCATGCTCGATACCGCGGACTGGCTTCCCAGGCTCCCACACCGAGATGGCATCGTCAGAATACAGGCTCAGCACGCCGTCGATATCGCCGGCGTTACTGCCATTTACGTAGGTCTCGGTCATGGCCAACGGGTCGGCGACAGGCCCAATCGGACGGTCCGCTGTGATTTTCTCTGATTTCATCATCTACTTTTCCGTTCGTCGTGCGATGCGGTGGCCCGCTCCGCTGCGGTCAACGTAACCGCGGATCAACTGACGGCGTTCACTGCTTGGTAATGGAAACGTCAAAAGTGAAAGCGGAGATGCAGAAACCTCTGAGTGACCACCTGACCGGTATGAATCAGATGTCCACCGATCACGTTCCAGCCGCCGCGAGAAAGCAGTCGAATGCTATGACGGATAACCGAGCTCGCACTAGCTCGACCCTGCAATCGGAACCGGTTGCCGTCATCGGTGTCGCATGCAGGTTTCCGAGTGCGCCGAATCCAACTGCGTTCTGGACACTTTTGCGCGATGGGGTGGACGCAGTCGGGAAAGTCCCCGCCGACCGATGGATCAGCATCTCCGGCTTGACGGACCGATCGGGTTCTCTTGCACACGGCGCGTTCCTGGATTCGGTCGCAGATTTCGACGCTGCATTCTTCGGTGTGTCTCCGCGAGAAGCCTCCGCGATCGACCCTCAACAGCGGCTGACATTGGAGCTCGTCTGGGAGGCTCTGGAGGACTCGAAGATTGTGCCGGCCGATCTCGTCGGGACAACGGCTGCGGTTTACGTCGGAGCGATGCGGGACGACTATGCAGAACTGGTTCACGCGACTGGCGAGTCGGTGATCGGCCAGCACAGTAACGCAGGTCTGCACCGAGGTGTTATTGCGAACCGCGTGTCGTATGTGTTCGGCCTGCGTGGAGCGAGCGTGGTGGTCGATACTGCTCAATCTTCTTCGCTCGTAGCGGTTCACATGGCATCAGAAGCTGTGGCCACCGGACAAGCACCACTGGCAATTGTGGCCGGATTCAATCTCAACATTCTCGCCGAGAGTGCGCTCGCTGCAGAACGTTTCGGAGGCCTTTCCCCCGACGGTCGCTGCCGCACCTTCGACGCACGCGCGAATGGATTCGTCCGCGGAGAGGGAGGCGCAGCAATTGTGCTCAAGCCGCTCTCGACTGCCCTAGCCGACGGCGACGACATATACGCGGTAATCAGAGGTAGCGCTGTGAACAACGATGGTGCTACTGAGGCGCTGACGGTTCCGAGCCGAACCGCACAAGAAACAGTCATCCGAGCGGCACACGAGCGTGCAGGAGTTCGCCCCGATGAAGTTCAGTACGTGGAGCTGCATGGCACCGGAACACCGGTGGGCGATCCCATAGAGGCAGCAGCACTCAGCTCAGCCGTTGCCTCCGCGCGCACGACACCGCTCGCCGTCGGATCAGTGAAAACCAACATCGGTCATTTGGAGGCTGCCGCGGGCATGGCAGGCCTGCTCAAGGTTGTCCTGGCGATTCGCCATCGGGCAATCCCCGGCACGCTGCATTTCGAGACCGCTAACCCGAAAATTCCGTTGTCCGACCTCAATCTGAGAGTACAAACCGGGTACACCGGCTGGCCGGCCGCCGACGCGTCGCTGGTAGCTGGAGTCAGCTCCTTCGGGATGGGTGGAACCAACTGTCACATTGTTGTCTCCGAGCCCCCCACCGACTCACCTCGAGACCACCCTGACGCCGTCGAACGCCGCTCGGACCTGGTGGCGATTCCGATCTCGGCCCGCTCCTCTTCAGCCCTACGTGACCAAGCAGCTGCTCTCCTCGGCTACACAAGGAGCATCGCGGATCTGGGCTATGCGGCCGCAGTAACACGTACGCATTTCGAACAGCGGGCGGTGATCGTGGCTGCGGAGCGGTCCACTGTCGATGATGGACTATCTGCACTGGTCAATGGAATTCCGCACCCTGCTGTTGTAGTCGACACGGTCCAGGATGCCGGAGTCGGTGTGCTCTTCACCGGTCAAGGTGCACAGCGAGTACGCATGGGAGCTGACCTGGCAGCGCATCATCCTGTATTCGCCGAAGTGTTTCATCGGTTGATCGGAAAGTTCGATGGTTTAGCTGAGGTGATAGCTACAGGCAGGGACCTGGATCGAACAGAGTTCACCCAGCCTGCGCTGTTTTCTTTCGAGGTTGCCGCCTATGCACTCGTACTGTCCTGGGGCGTAAGCCCGGAAGTACTGATCGGGCATTCGGTCGGAGAAGTCGCCGCTGCTCACGTTGCCGGCGTCTTGTCGGAAGTCGATGCCTGTGCACTGGTTTCCGCACGGGGAAAGTTGATGGGCATGCTGCCGGAAGGCGGTGCCATGGTTGCAGTGGAGGCAGCTGAAGAGGCGGTGGCCGACACCCTCAAAGACGGCGTCGTAATCGCTGCTGTCAACGGGAGGCACTCGCTCGTGCTTTCAGGACCGGTAGATCCGATTCTGACAGCTGCTGAAACGATGCGCCGTCGTGGCACGCGGGTAAGACGTCTTGGCGTAAGTCATGCCTTTCACTCTCCACTCATGGATCCCATGTTGGCCGAGTTCGGTTTGGTTGTAGCTAGTTTGACGTTGAATCCACCGCGTATACCGATTGCATCAACAGTCACCGGCCAGCTCGTGACCACCGAAATGACCACCCCCGAGTACTGGGTTCGACAGGTGCGTGAGCCGGTCCGATTTCTCGATGCTGTGGCTGGGCTGACCGTTTCGACCCTGCTGGAAATAGGTCCCGATGCCGCCCTGACGAGCATGGTCCCTGACTGCGTGATGGAGGGCACCGATACCCGCGCCATAGCCCTTCAACGATCCGACCGGCCAGAGCACGATTCCGCGGTGATGGCTCTCGCCCGATTGCACTCGCGTGGTGCCGACATCGACTGGGCTACGTTCTATCGAGGCGCTGATCCAAAACCGATAGCCCTGCCGACTTACAGTTTTCAGCGAGAGCGCCATTGGATCGACCATGTCGCATCGACGCACCCGACTAAAGCGACTCGAGGAAGTCGGCAAGACTCACAGAGCGGTACTCCGACCGCACACACCGCCAGCGCTCAGGCAGTCACCGCCGCTCTGGTACGCGCACACGTCGCAGCGGTCCTGGGCATCACCGACCCGGAAGCCGTTCCAGCTCACACTCCGCTCCGTGACCTTGGCTTCAGTTCTTTGATGCTGACCGAGTTGCGAGATGCCCTAGCCGGCGTCGTAGGTCAGGAACTGCCTGCGACAATTCTCTTCGACTACCCGACCACAGCGGCGTTGGCCGAGCACCTTGTCAGTACGGGAAAACCGAACGACGTCGACCAGAACGACGGCGACAAATGCCGGCGTCCGACGGAAACCGACTCGATAGCCATCGTTGGTATGGCCTGCAGGTACCCAGGCGATGTCTCCACACCGGAGGACCTTTGGAATCTGGTCTTCAACAGGATCGACGCAGTTGGTCCGTTCCCAACGGACCGGGGCTGGTCGGCCGACCTGTACGACCCAGACCCTGACGCCTCCGGAAAAAGCAGCGTCAGAGAAGGCGGATTTCTCACAGGTGTAGCCGACTTCGATCCGGCGTTCTTCGGCATCTCGCCACGCGAGGCGCTGTCAATGGACCCCCAGCAAAGGCTGTTGCTGGAAACCGCGTGGGAGGCCATCGAACGATCCGGTGTCGAACCAGGTGCTCTAAAAGGTGCTCGTACCGGTGTGTTCATTGGCGGCACCAGTAGCGACTACGGATCCCGTATGCACGAGGCACAGCCCGAGACCGAGGGCCACATCCTGACGGGACTCGCGCCCAGCTTGCTCTCTGGCCGTATCGCGTATCAATTCGGCCTATCGGGTCCTGCGCTGACCGTCGATACCGCGTGCTCCTCATCGTTGGTTGCTCTGCACTTGGCCGTGCAATCTCTCCGTTCCGGCGAGGTCGATACAGCACTCGCTGGTGGTGCCGCGGTCATGGCAGCACCCGGCATGTTCCTGGAATTCTCGCGTCAACACGGTCTCTCTGCGGATGCGCGCTGCAAATCTTTCGCAGACGGTGCGGATGGCACCGTGTGGGCCGAGGGCGCAGGAATCTTGGCTTTGATGCGCGAGTCCGATGCGCGCCGCGACGGACGACCGATCCTGGCCGTGATACGCGGCTCAGCCATCAACAATGACGGTGCCTCGAACGGTCTCACAGCTCCCAGTGGCGCTGCTCAGCAAAGAGTAATCCGTCGTGCGCTGGCGGACGCGGGGCTCAATTCTGATGACGTAGATGTGGTCGAAGCACACGGCACCGGCACTCCACTCGGCGATCCGATCGAAGCCGAAGCGTTGGCCGCCGTCTATGGGCAGGGACGCGCAACTCCCCTGTTACTAGGCTCGCTCAAGTCCAATACCGGCCATACCCAGGCTGCCGCGGGAGTGGGCGGGGTAATCAAAATGGTCGAGTCGATGAGGCGAGGCATCGTGCCGGCAACGCTTCATGCCGACAATCCAAGTTCTCGGGTGAATTGGTCGTCGGGAGCGGTCGAGTTGGTGACAGTCAATCGCCCATGGCCGGAAACCGGCCGCGTACGTCGAGCGGGTGTCTCGTCGTTCGGCATCAGTGGAACGAACGCCCATCTCATCCTGGAGCAGGCCACCCCGTTCGCCATCGCTGCCGAGCCCGATTCGTATCCAGCTCCATGGGTTCTGAGCGCGAACTCACCTGCATCCCTCGAAGCTATGGCGGGCGTGCTGGGCGACGCCATCTCCGATATCGATGGAGGGGCAGTTGCAGCAGCATTGGCGGCGCGGCCACGCTTCGAGTATCGGGCCGCAATTGTCGGTCGTACACCGGAGGAACGGCAGGCCGGTCTGGCCGAACTGGCCGAAGGGCACGAGTCCGCGGCTGTCGTTCGTGGGTCAGCAACCACAGCAGCACGAACTGCCTTCATTTTTACTGGACAGGGCTCGCAGCGTGTGGGCATGGGTTTGGAGCTGGCAAAAGCCTTCCCTGTATTCGCACAGGCCTATGGTGACGCTATCGCCGCGCTGGATGTGCAGCTAGATCGACCTTTGTGGGACGTCATCGCAGAGGGTCCGGACGAAACTCTGGAGCGGACCGAATACGCGCAACCCGCATTGTTTGCATTCGAGGTAGCCCAAGCCCGACTGCTGGAGGCCCATGGCCTGGACCCGGATCTCGTCGCCGGTCATTCCGTCGGCGAATATGCCGCTGCACATGTAGCTGGTTTGTTGGATCTCGAAGACGCTGCGCAGCTGGTCGTCACTCGTGGTCGGTTGATGCAGTCGGCGCAGACCGGCGGAGCGATGATTGCGATCGCCGCGGCCGAACACGAGGTATTGCCGACGCTCGCAGAGTTCGATGGTCGCGTGACGATCGCAGCCGTCAACGGCCCGAGCTCTGTGGTGGTCGCGGGTGACGCGAAAGCGGTCCGCGCGTTGGCTGAGCAGTGGTCAGCTAGAGGTCGACGCATCCATCCATTGCGAGTGAGTCACGCCTTTCACTCACCGCATATGGACAGCGCACTCGACGAGTTTCGTGCGGCCGCGACAAATGTACGGTTTCTCGAGCCGACGGTGCCGATGGTTTCCACGGTCACCGGAGCGCTCGCCGATGCGGTTACTCTGTCCACGCCGAACTATTGGTCAGATCAAATTCGGGCGGGCGTTCGCTTCCATGACGCCCTTCTTGCTCTGTCCCATGCTGGAGCCACGGTCTTCGTAGAGGTAGGACCGGATGCTGTGCTCACCGCACTCGCTTCTGCGGCACTCCCCGGTGATGCCACAGTTTTCGCGACCGCACGCAGAGGACATTCCGAACCGGAGACCGTCATGCGCGCTGTTGCAGGTGCGTATTCCCGAGGTGCATCGTTTGCACTACCGTCCCGCGAACCGGTCAGCTTGCCGACCTACCCATTCCAACGAGACCGATTCTGGCTGTCCAGTCGCCGTCGAGACATCGCCGAGCGTGGTGTTGGCCCGATGGCACATCCGCTGCTGAACAATCCAGTCGACCTCGCCGAGGGCAACAGCGTGGTGTTCTCCTCGGTCTTGTCGATCGACGAACAACCGTGGTTGGCAGACCACACCATTGCCGGCACCCTGCTTGTCCCCGGCACCGCACTGCTCGAGCTTGCGGCTGGCGCCGGCCGGTACGTTGGTTCGTCCTCCATAGAGGAGCTCACGTTGGAGAGACCTCTTCCAATGAGTACCGGCGCGGACGTTCATGTGCAGGTCACTGTGTCCGACGAGCACGTCGTCACCATCCACTCCCGCCAGGGAGACACGTGGGTCCGCCACGCCTCCGGAACTCTGGGCGAGGAGCCTGCAACGGGCCAGCCGCTGACCGACTGGCCGCCACCCGGCGATCCGCAAGCCGTCGACGACATCTATGACAAACTAGCTGACCTCGGCTACCAGTACGGGCCCTCTTTTCGCGGCTTGACAGCACTCTGGCGCGATGGCAACGACACATATGCTGAAGTTCACCTCCCGAAACCACTGAGCAGCAAGTCCTTCGGCGCACATCCCGCACTCCTCGACGCCGTACTACACCCACTCGTTCTTACCGCCGCCGACCAGCACGGTGAGGTCAAACTGCCATTCTCGTGGGCGGGCGTACGCATCATCCGCCCGGAAGTGTCGGCATACCGGGTAAAAATCAGCCTCACAGGCAAGGACATCGCCACCGTAGTCATCACCGACACTATGGGTGCGCCAGTCGGGACAGTCGAGTCGCTGTCGTTGCGTCCTGTGGAGAGGTCCACTCTGGACGGGCTGGTAGACAGTCTGTTTCAGCTGTCTTGGGTCGCAATTCCCAAACCGACACCTTCCGGCATTCCAGTTAGTCTTCTCGACGCCGAAGGGAAGACGCCCTTCGCTGCAGCCACTTCAGTCTTGGCGAGGGCGACAGAGTGGATGAAAGCAGATCATTCCCCAGAGGAACGACTCATTGTCCGAACTCGAGGGGCCGCTGCGGACAACACCGCTGTCGATTTGGCAGGTGCTGCTGTGTGGGGCCTGGTCCGCTCGTTACAAAGCGAGCACCCGGACCGATTCATCCTCCTTGACAGTGACGGCGAGGACGACGTTGCCGAGATCGTCGCAACCGGTGAGTCGCAACTGGTTTCGAGAAGTGGGGCGCTACACGTTCCTCGACTCACCAAGGCAACGCCTACCGTGATCTCCCCCGACCTGAGCAAGGGGACAGTTCTGATCACGGGCGGAACAGGCGGGCTGGGCGCACTACTGGCACGACATGTGGTCGCCGAACATGGTGCGACCGACTTGGTACTCGTCAGCCGGCGGGGCCCAGAAGCTCCGGGAGCGCTCGAACTCATCGCAGAGCTGACTGCGCTCGGAGCAACCGCCCGCGCGGTTGCTGTCGATGTCACCGATCGCGAATCCCTCGCCGGTCTGATCGATGAGATCCCTCATCTTTCGGCTGTCGTACACACTGCGGGCGTTCTCGCTGACGGTGCCGCTACTTCACTGACCGATCAGCAGTTCGCCGATGTCCTCGGACCGAAAGCGGACGCCGCACTCCTGCTTCACGAGTTGACCCTCGATCGCCATCTGGTCGCGTTCATTCTCTACTCGTCGGTCTCCGGACTGGTCGGAACCGCTGGACAGGCCAACTACGCAGCCGCGAATACAGTTCTCGACTCCCTGGCTGCACACCGCCGAGCTGCCGGACTACCCGGAACATCCTTGGCCTGGGGTCTGTGGGACGGTAACGCAGGCATGGGCTCTGCGCTGACCAGCTCGGACATGGCCCGCTGGACACGATCTGGCTTCGCTCCGTTAGAGACCGAGCACGGGCTCGCACTATTCGACTCATCGCTGCGCACTGATGCCGCAGTTATCGCGCCAATTCACTGGTCGCCCTCGACCATCGACAGCATCGACATTCCAACCGTCCTGAGTGGACTGGCTCGGCCCGCCCGCCGCAATACCGGCCGGCCGGCCGGCTCTGCATGGGTGACCAGTACTGCGATGCTCCCGGAGTCTGCTCGGGTCGAGGCGGCCCACCGACTGGTGAGAGAACTGACCGCAACCGCGCTCGGACACGACACCGCAGCGACGGTGGACTTGACCGCTGCCTTCAAAGATCAAGGATTCGACTCACTTGCGGCTGTGGATCTGCGCAATCGACTGACCTCAGCGACCGGGCTACGCCTGAACGCTACGGCAGTCTTCGACTATCCTTCGCCACGAAAGCTCGCTGACCATCTCCTTTCTTTACTGGTGGTCAACGCGCCGAACGAACCTACATCGATTCCGAACTCCCACTCGATCAATGACCCCATTGCCATAGTCGGCATGGCATGCCGCTATCCAGGCGGGGTCGACTCACCAGAATCTTTGTGGCAGCTTGTTTCTGACGGTATCGACGCAACTTCGGAATTTCCGACCAACCGTGGTTGGGACGTCGACGGGCTCTACGATCCCGACCCCGACCATATCGGGACCAGCTATACAAGACACGGCGGATTCCTTCACGACGCAGACTTGTTCGACGCCGATTTCTTCGGCCTTTCTCCGCGTGAGGCTACCGCCACCGATCCGCAACAGCGATTGCTACTGGAAACCGCATGGGAAACGTTCGAGAACGCGGGAATTGACCCAAATGCGTTGCAAGGAAGTAGAACTGGCGTTTACACCGGGGTGATGTACGACGACTACGCCTCCCGCCTGAACGCTGCACCAGCCGAATACGAGGGCTTTCTACTCGCCGGCAATACCTCCAGCGTGATTTCAGGTCGTCTTGCCTACAACTATGGGTTGGAGGGACCGGCGATCACCGTCGACACCGCGTGCTCGTCGTCATTGGTTGCCTTGCATCTCGCTGCACAGGCTTTGCGCAATGGGGAATGCGACCTGGCTTTGGCCGGTGGCGTGACCGTAATGTCCGGTCCCAACACCTTCGTCGAGTTCTCACGCCAGCGTGGTCTCTCGCCTGACGGAAAGTGCAAGTCTTTCTCCGAATCCGCGGACGGTACAGGATGGTCGGAGGGCGTCGGACTACTACTGGTCGAACGTCTATCGGATGCAATTGCCCGCGGTCATCGAGTCCACGGCATTGTCCGAGGCTCGGCGGTCAATTCCGATGGCGCATCCAACGGTTTGACGGCCCCCAACGGACCGTCGCAAGAGCGGGTCATCCGTGATGCTCTGGCAGCGGCAGGGCTCCGCACCGGAGACGTCGACGCCGTCGAAGCACACGGCACCGGCACCCGACTCGGAGATCCGATCGAAGCGCAGGCCATCATGGCAACCTACGGAGCCGACCGCGACGCGAATCATCCTCTTCTGCTCGGTTCCCTGAAGTCGAACATCGGTCATTCACAAGCAGCTGCGGGAGTCGGCGGCGTAATCAAGATGTTGATGGCAATGCGGCACGGTGTACTACCTCGCACGCTACATGTCGATTCTCCCTCGTCACAGGTGGACTGGGACGCAGGGGCAGTCGAGCTTCTGACCACTGCGCGCGAATGGACCGCAGACCGACCGCTTCGCGCCGGCGTGTCATCGTTCGGTATCAGCGGCACGAATGCACATGTGATTCTTGAGGCACCAGAGCAAGAGATACGACACGAGAATGCGGCTCGTCCACGCAGTCGAGAACTCCTCCCGTGGGTCCTGTCGGCCCGCGACGCCGATGGTCTGGCAGACCAAGCAGTCAAACTGCGGGCTTACGTCGCCGATCGTCCTGAGCTGAACGTTGCTGATATCGGCTTCTCGTTGGCAACTACGCGTGCCAAGCTCGAACACACAGCCCTTGTCCTCGCCGCGGATCGAGAGCAATTCATCAACGGTCTCGAACACATAGCCGCTGGCGAATCTTCGCCCTCGGTTTTCACTGGCAGGCGAGCAGGTTTGGGAAAAATTGCGTTCCTATTCACCGGCCAGGGTGCACAACGAGTCGGGATGGGTCGCGAACTATACGAGAAATCAACGGTGTTCGCCGATGCTCTGGATGAGGTACTGAACCATCTGGATCATCGTCTGGGGACCTCTCTGCTGGCGATCCTCTTCGCTGCTGAGGGTGATTCGGACTCCAAGATGCTCGACCAGACGCTCTTTACTCAAGCGGCTACCTTCGCTCTGGAAGTTGCACTGTACCGATTCGTAGGACATCACGGTGTGCAACCAGATGTGGTCATAGGCCATTCGGTTGGCGAGATCGCCGCCGCACACGCAGCCGGGATCCTCGACCTCGCCGACGCATGCACACTCATCGTAGCCCGTGGCAGAGCAATGCAGACCGCGCGTAATGACGGCGCGATGATGTCTCTGGAAGCGAGCGAGGCCGAGACCGTTACGGAATTGAAGAAGGTGGTGGGTGTTGACGTCGCCGCGTTCAATACCCCGACTTCCACCGTGGTCTCGGGGGACGAGCATTCGGTGGAAGCAGTCGGTAAACACTTTCGGGAACAGGGAAGACGAACCACATCCCTGAGGGTCAGCCACGCCTTCCACTCCACTCACATGGATGGAATCCTCGAATCGTTCCGAGCCGACATAGCCGACATCACTTTTCGTGAACAAACAATCCCGGTTGTATCCAACGTAACGGGTCGCATAGCCGAATCGGGACTGTTGCAGAGCGCGAACTACTGGGTCGAACATGTGCGTAGTCCGGTCCGATTCGTTGATGGCGTGCAAACTTTGGAGACCGAAGGGGTCACCGAATTCGTCGAGTTGGGTCCTGATGCCGTACTAACAGGGTTGGTCCACGGAACCACTACCCGCAACGCACATTCGGCAGTCTCGCTGCTGCGAGCAAACAGATCAGAGACAGCCACTGCCCTCTCTGCCCTAGCGGCGCTCAACACCCGTGGCGTGCATGTCGATTGGTCGGCCGCGCTACCCCAGGCAAATTCGATATCGTTGCCCACCTACGCATTTCGGTCCAAACGTTATTGGCTTCCCGAAGCTGCGAGCATCCGGAACACGGGACGCGCGCGCGACAGTACTGACAATCACCCGCTACTCGACACGATCGTGCAGCTCGAGGGAGGCTCGATCGTGTTGATCAGCAATCTCTCGCTGCAACGAGTTCCATGGCTCGCCGACCATCGAATTCAGGGCAGCACCATGCTTCCCGGGGCGTTGCTCATCGAGTTGGTGCTACGCGCCGGGGAAGACCTCGGACTACCCAGTATCGGCGACCTGACGATCGGCGCTCCAGTCCTGCTTTCAGCCGATGAATCGGTCGAAGTGCACGTCACGGCTTCGCCCGACAACGGCGAGGTGACAGTTCGGTCCCGCGATGAAGACGGTGCGTGGACCCTTCATGCCGAGGGCACGCTTGTCCCAACTTTGGATGCAATCCCACTACTCGTGCAAGCGGATCAAAAACTCGAGTTCGACTACGATGCATTGACCGAATACGGCTACGACTACGGCCCCGCGTTTCGCGGTTTACGTGAACTGCACCGAGGCGAACAAGACCTACTGGCCGAAGTGGAGCTGTCCGGGCCCCTGCGTGCGGAAGCTGCCGCTTTCGGGGTGCACCCGGCATTGTTGGATGCGGTGTTGCATCCGCTGCTATTCCTCGACGACAGGCCGTCGGTTCTACCGTTTTCATTCTCCGGCATCACACTCCACGTCGCAGGGGTCGAGGCGGTCAAGGCACATATCTCCGTCGCCGTCAGTGGCGATGGTTCTCTATCGGCTGCCGTCTCCCTCCTCGGCCCGAGTGATGTGCTGGTCGCATCGATCGAAGCACTACTGCTCCGCCCGATGCTCGCAGTATCAGCTCCCTCGCGCGGACTACATCGACTGACGTGGCGCGAACTCCCACATGCGCCCCACTCACCGCAGCTGCCTCCTGTCGTCGTGAACCCTCCCACGTTATCGAGCGTTGTGGGCTCGCCTGCATACGTGGCTTTGACGATCGCCGACGATGCGCGTTCGTCAGTCCACAGCGTTCTTGCTTCAGTACGAAACTGGCTGTCCGAGAGCAGGTTCGATGAATCAACTCTGGCAATAGTCACCCAAGGCGCACAGGTGGAGTCGGCGGACCCGGCTGGAGCTGCGGTATGGGGTTTGATGCGCTCCGCCATGACCGAGAATCCCAATCGATTCGTATTGGTCGATCTCGAGCGTGCGAGCGACACCGCTGCGCTCCAAACAGCGCTGGCTTCCGGTGAACCGGAGGTCGCAGTCCGCGGGGACAGAGTGTTGGTCCCCAGACTGGCCACAGTCGTACCAGAATCGGTCGACCCGGATTGGCACAGTGGTCCAGTTCTGGTTACGGGTGCTACAGGTGCCCTTGGCGCTGTGATTTCTCGACATTTGGTCACTAGGCACGGTGTCGAAGAGCTGATCTTGCTCTCCCGCCGGGGTCTCTCAGCTCCCGGGGCCGCAGACTTGGTAGACGAGCTGACCAATCACGGTGCCGTGGTAACCGTGTTGGCATGCGACGCATCCGATCGTAACGCTCTGGCCACAGCATTGGACGGACGTACAATAGGTTCGATCGTGCACACCGCAGGAGTGCTGGCCGACGGTCTCATCACGACGTTGACCGAGGACCAAGTCGACAAAGTCCTTGCTCCAAAGATTGCTGCCGCCTGGAACTTGCACGAACTGACGCTGGACCGAAAACTGTCTGCTTTCGTGCTCTATTCTTCGGTTGCAGGTCTGCTGGGCACGTCCGGCCAGGGAAATTACGCTGCGGGGAACTCGTTCCTCGACGCTCTGGCCGTCCATCGACGGGGTCTGGGTTTACCCGGATCGTCGTTGGCTTGGGGTCTTTGGGCGGATGGCTCTGGAATGGCCGGCGACCTGACAGATGCCGACCTTCGTCGATTAGCGCGGGCCGGACTACCGCCGCTGTCGACCGAAGAGGCGTTGTCTCTGTTCGACCTCGCTGTCGGTGGTCAAAATGCGGTTGTGTCGGTAACAAGACTCGACCTGGCCACCCTGCGCTCCCAGGATGGACCGAGGCCAGCGGTACTGAGAGACCTTGTCCCAGAACGAGTCGTGCGGGCCCACGCGTCGACACTCGCTGTGGCGGGCGTATCCAAGAACATGCACAGCGCGCTGATCGAGCTGTCCGACACCGACCGCGCGACGGCTCTCCACGATCTGGTCGTTGCGGAGACGGCCAATGTGCTCGGTACGGAGATCCCGACGAGGTTGCACCCGACCGTGGCTTCTCCGAGCTTGGATTCGACTCGTTGACTTCGGTGGAGCTGCGAAACCGGTTGGGCACTGCCACCGGTCTACGACTTCCTTCGACGATGGTGTTCGACCATCCCAGTCCGGATTCGATTGCGACATACCTGTACACGCTCTTTCATAAGCCTTCAGGTCCATCGCTGATGGAAGAACTCGATCGCCTCGCAACTCTGATCACGAAAAGTGCTGGGGTTGAGATCGGTTCGGCTGCCCCGAGACTGCGTGAGTTGGCAATGCTGGCTGAAACAACTGCAACTTCGCCGCCCCCGCGTGCGTCCGCCGACGAGCTTTCCGACGATGACCTCGACACGGCCAGCGACGAAGAGCTGTTCGCAATGCTCAACGAGCTCGACTGATCCGAGATCGAGCCCTCCCCCACGACCACCTACGAGCAGGAGAACACCGTGGCCGACGACCAAGAACTCCGTACCTATCTCAAACGCGCCATCGCTGACGCCAGAGAAGCTCGGCGGAAGCTGCGCGAAGTCGAAGACGGCGTCCACGAACCCATCGCAATCGTTGGGATGGCGTGCCGCTACCCGGGCGGTGTCAGCTCACCGGAAGAGTTGTGGGACTTGGTTGCTGACGGAGTGGACGCAGTCGGACCATTCCCGACCGACCGGGGCTGGCCTTCGGATCTGCACGACCCGAACCCCGATCGAGCTGGCAAGGTGTACACAACAGGTGGAGGATTTCTTTCCGGAGCCAACGGCTTCGACGCCAGCTTCTTCGGCATGTCGCCACGCGAGGCCATGGCCGTCGACCCACAGCAGCGGCTTCTGTTGGAGACCACTTGGGAGGCCGTCGAACGCGCGGGTATCAACCCGATAGCGCTGCGTGGTAGCCGCACTGGTGTGTTCATGGGCGTGATGTACAACGACTACGGATCTCGTCCCGGATTGTCACCGAAAGAAGAGGGTTATCTGTTCAGCGGGAGCGCGGGAAGCATTGCCTCAGGCAGACTCTCGTACACTTTTGGATTCGAGGGTCCTACGGTCACGATCGACACTGCATGCTCCTCTTCTCTGGTTTCGCTTCACCTGGCTGCAGCTGCGTTACGCCGCAATGAATGCAGCTTGGCTGTGGCCGGCGGAGTCACCGTCATGTCGACCCCGACCGCTTTCATCGAGTTCTCTCGGTTACGCGGATTGTCCGCCGACGGCCGTTGCAAGTCTTTCTCCGACGACGCCGACGGAACAGGATGGTCGGAGGGGGTTGGTGTGTTGGTCCTGGAGAAACTATCCGATGCAGAGGCCAACGGGCACCGCGTTCTGGCTGTAGTCCGCGGATCGGCGGTCAACTCGGACGGCGCGTCCAACGGACTCACCGCGCCGAGTGCGCCAGCACAGGAGCGGGTAATCCTGCAGGCGTTGTCTGACGCTCGTCTGGTACCGCAAGACGTCGACGTGATCGAGGCACACGGCACAGGTACGACTCTTGGCGACCCGATCGAAGCCCGGGCGGTACTCGCAACTTACGGCCAGAGCAGATCTGGGGCAGCACCGGTTCTGCTCGGCTCTCTCAAGTCCAATATCGGTCATGCACAGGCCGCGGCTGGAGTCGGCGGCATCATCAAGGTCGTTCAGGCAATGCATCACGGGACAGTGCCGAAGACGCTGCACGTCGGTGTCCCCTCGTCCCACGTCGACTGGGAGTCCGGAGACCTCGATCTGGTCACGGAAGCCCGGCCGTGGCCGGAGGTCGGGCGGCCAAGGCGAGCTGCTGTGTCCTCGTTCGGATTCGGTGGCACCAACGCCCACGTAATTCTCGAAGCACCGAGCTCGACCTCAGCGAACTCTGATCTCGCTGAACCTCAGCGGGGACGAATTTGGGCGGCGCACGCGGCGGATTCGACGGACGGGCAGCGCTCGAGCATGCCAGTGCCGTGGGTGCTGTCCGCCCGCACCAGTGAAGCCCTGGTCGAACAAGCGCGAAATCTGGCGGACTGGGCGGAAACTGCGACGGTCTCGGACCTCGATGTCGCCACGGCATTAGCTCAACGCCGGGCGGCGTTACCTCTCCGTGCGACTGTCACGGGCTCTGATCGTGAGTCTCTGGTGGCCGCGCTACGCGGTGTGCGAGGCGGCGTGGCCGCTCGACCAGGAAAGACTGCTTTCGTATTCAGCGGACAAGGTAGTCAGCGAGCAAAGATGGGAATCGAGCTCAGCAAGGCATTTCCTGCGTTTGCGATTGCGTTCGACGAGGTCTGCGCCGCGCTCGACTCGCACCTGGACCCTCCACTCCGCCAATTGATTTCCGACGGAGACCTCAACCTGACCCAACACGCCCAGCCCGCGCTATTTGCGTTCGAAGTTGCGCTGTTTCGCTTACTCAAGTCCTGGGGGATACATCCGGATGTACTCGTCGGTCACTCGGTCGGAGAGTTGGCCGCAGCTCATGTTGCCGGGGTGCTATCGCTGCACGATGCCGCAGCAGTAGTGGCTGTACGTGGCCGATTGATGGGCGGGCTTCCTGCAGGAGGGGCAATGCTTGCTGTCGAGGCCACCGAGGACGAGGTGGAACAGCTGCTGACCGCTGGTGTCGGAATCGCTGCGATAAACGGACCGAATTCGGTTGTTGTGTCTGGTATCGAGGCCGAGGTGTTGGCTATCGAGAAGGCGCTGGCGGGACGCCGAACCTCGAGACTGGCAGTCAGTCACGCGTTCCACTCACCGCTTATGGAACCGATCCTTACCCAATTCCGTACCGCACTGATCGATGTCGCGGTCAAGTCCCCGAACATTCCAATTGTCGCGACAGCCGAGATCGACGCAGAATGGGGAAGCCCGGAGTACTGGGTGAATCAGATCCGTGAACCGGTTCGGTTTCACGCCGCAATCAGCGCGCTGGGTTCGCATGGTGTGCGAACCGTACTGGAGCTGGGCCCAAGGCCTGCACTGTCCGGTCTGATCGACTCCGACACGATCGCCGCTATTCCGGTTTCACGAAACGGGCGGGGTGAGGTGGAGTCGATTGTGGAAGCACTGGGTCGTCTGCATGCCCAAGGCGGGACTGTCGACTGGACTGCATTGCTTGGCCAGGGCCCGGTCGTCGATCTACCTACTTACGCCTTTCAACGCACGAACTACTGGCTAGATCAGTCCCACCACAGATCCGATGAAAGTGCGACCGATCTGGGGAGCAACGAGCACCCGCTGGTCGGCGGATTGGTTCACTTGGCGGACGAGTCGGCGACCGTTTTCACGTCGCGAATTGGAGTTGACACCCACCCTTGGCTGGCCGATCACCGCATACAAGGCACCTTGCTGTTGCCTGCGACAGCTCTTTTGGAGATGACCGCACATGTGGGGTCGATTGCAGGCACGCCGTTCGTCGCAGATCTAACTTTGACGGCTCCAATTTCGCTGCCGGATCAGGGTGTCGTCGATCTCCAGTTCATCGTAGATCCACCAGCCGCTAGGGATACGCGCCAGCTCAGCGTTTATGTTCGGCATGATGACGAGGATGTCGATTGGAGTCCGTGTGCGTCCGGGCAGTTACACGCGGCCGCCCCTGACCCGTCGGTAGCAATCATCGACGTATGGCCACCGGACGGCTCAGTCGAAGTAGTGCTCGACAATCTCTATGACCACGTTACCGGCGACGGATACGACTACGGAACATCTTTCAGAGGGCTGGTTCGGGCTTGGACTCGGGGCGATGAGATCTTCGCCGAGATCGCTCTTCCGGAACAGTTGAAGGTCGACTCGTCCCGGTACGCGTTGCATCCTGCTCTGCTCGACTCGGCGCTTCACCTTCTGCTCCCTGGTGTCTTGGACGAACGCCCTGCGGTGCTCCCCTTCAGCTGGACCGGTGTCTCGATCACCGGACGCTTGGGCGCGGCGGGCAGGGTTCGATTGACCCGTACCGGACGCGATTCGGTTGCGATCCTCGTCGCGGACGAGGCCGGACTGCCCGTTGCAGAGATAGCGAAGCTCGCTTTACGCGAAGTAAGCGAAAAGGTCTCAGCATCAACGATCTTGACTCTGCGCTGGGATAAGTTGGACCGCCCGGACGCACCGCTCGATGGCTGGGCGGGGTTCGGAAACGTTGCTGGACTACCGAATTACTCGAGCTTCGAGTCACTGGCCGCAGCTGCTCCTCCTGTCGTTGTAATCCCGTTCCTGCCTGCGGGTGTGCACCCTGATGCCGTGCGGTCCGCAGTACTGGATGCGCTGACCTTGGTTCAAACATTCTTCGCCGAGCCCCGACTGCAAGATTCCAAGCTAGTTGCAATGACCAGCGGAGCCGACGGGCCTGACGCTCCAACAGATCTCGCGGGTGCCGCAGTACTGGGTCTGTTGCGCACAGCTGCCGCAGAGAACCCTGGTCGAGTAGTCATGGTGGATGGTTCAGAATCTGCGGGTGACATGGCGGCCGCTGTTGCTCTGGAAGCCGAACGAGTTGCTATCCGGAGCGGCGAGTTTCTGGTCCCTCGCTTGACGAAGGACTCCTCCCCGACCGAGCCGAAGAGGTGGGACCGGGGCACAGTTCTGGTCAGCGGTGCAGGGGGCACTCTGGGCGGATTGATCGTTCGGTGGCTCGTCGCGGAGCATGGGGTCAAACGTTTGCTTCTGGTTGGCCGATCCGGATTCATGCCGCCTGACCTGTTGGCTGATCTGAGAAACGTCGAAGTCGTTGTAGCAGCTTGTGATCTCGCCGACCGTGACTCGTTGGCCGGTCTCCTGGCCGAAATTCCTGACGGCTTCCCTCTGACCGCGGTGGTACACGCAGCGGGAATAGTCGACGACGGAGTTCTCACAAGCCTCACTGCTGACCATGTCACTGCCGTGCTCAGGCCGAAAGTCGACGCCGCGTGGAACCTCCACGAACTGACGAGCGAATTGAACCTTGACGAGTTCGTTCTTTACTCCTCGATCGCCGGAGTACTCGGAACAGCCGGCCAAGGCAATTACAGTGCTGCGAATGCATATTTGGACGCACTTGCCGGATACCGCCTAGCGAGTGGGTTGCCTGCGACCTCACTGGGATGGGGACTGTGGGCCACATCGAGCACGATGTCCGACGGGCTCGATGAAACCGATCTGCATCGTGTGAACAGCATGGGTCTACGGCCCCTGGAGCAGAACGCGGCACTGGCCGCCTTCGATAGGGCCGAGGGCGTTGTTTCGATAACCGAGCTGAATAGAACCGTTCTACGATCAGGCGGACCCCAGGTTCCAGAACTGCTGCGTCATATCGTCAAATCTCGCAAACACACCGATGCGGGCCCGAGAATCCTGGACGCCGCGGCCGTATTGCATCTCGTCCGTACTCACGCTGCCGAGGTGCTTGGCTACGCTGACCTGGCCGAGATCACATCGCACCAGGTTTTCTCCGAACTCGGATTCGATTCACTCACATCTGTCGAATTGCGTAACAGACTCAGCGCAGCAACAGGTCTGGCGTTGACAACCGGTTTGGTATTCGACTATCCAAGCCCTGTAGCGCTCGCAAACCATCTTTCGGACCGACTGGCCGAGAGTTCGGCGGTGCCAGAAACATCGGACTTCACGTCACATTCATCTACTGACGAAGACCCGATCGTCATAGTCGGCATGTCCTGCCGATTCCCCGGTGGCGTTAACACACCCGAGGAGCTGTGGAAGCTCGTCTCTGAGGGCAGAGATGCCATCACGGAGTTCCCGGTCAACCGCGGGTGGAACGCTGAGATCCTGTACGACGCAGATCCAGATCGCACAGGTAAGACCTACAGCACCAGAGGCGGGTTCCTACACGACGCTGACCAGTTCGATGCAGCGTTCTTCGGGTTGTCCCCACGCGAGGCACTTGCCACCGACCCACAGCAGAGACTGCTGCTCGAGACGGCTTGGGAGGCGATCGAAGGCGCAGGCATTGACCCAGAATCTCTGCGGGGTAGCCGGACTGGCGTCTTCGCAGGCGTCATGTATCACGACTACGGCCGCAACGCGCCGGCTGAAGTCGAGGGCCACCTTGCAGTCGGCACCCTCGGAAGTGTCGCCTCCGGACGCATTTCGTACACCTTGGGACTCGAAGGTCCGGCATTGACTGTCGATACTGCGTGCTCGTCGTCACTGGTAGCGCTACATCTTGCTGCGCAATCACTACGAAACGGCGAATGCGATATGGCCCTGGCAGGCGGTGTGACTGTTATGTCGAGCCCGACGGCATTTGTCGAGTTCTCCCGACAACGCGGCCTATCGGCCGACGGCCGGTGCAAGTCGTTCTCGCTGACGCCGACGGAACAGGCTGGTCTGAAGGGGCGGGTCTGTTGGTGGTGGAGCGGCAGTCCCGCGCGAAAGCCCAGGGACACACAGTCTTAGCCGTCGTGCGCGGATCTGCGGTGAACCAAGACGGTGCTTCCAACGGACTGACGGCCCCGAACGGAGTATCGCAACAACGCGTTCTACGAGCGGCCCTCAACGACGCAAAGCTCCTTCCGTCAGAAGTAGATGTGGTCGAAGCACACGGCACTGGAACCAAACTCGGGGATCCGATAGAGGCGGAGGCGTTGATTTCCGTCTACGGCAACGATCGGGATGTCCCTTTGGCAATCGGATCACTGAAGTCCAACATCGGACACGCCCAAGCTGCAGCCGGAGTTGGTGGCGTGATCAAGATGATCATGGCGATGCAGCACGGCATCCTTCCACGTACCTTGCACGCTACAACTCCCTCTCAGCACGTTGATTGGTCGACAGGAGCAGTTGAGTTGTTGACCGTCGCCAAGGACTGGACGGTCGGCCGACGACGGCGGGCTGGGGTGTCATCCTTCGGCATCAGCGGTACGAACGCGCACATCATCCTCGAAGAACCAGACGACACACCCACACCTCAGATAGCGATACCGGCAGTGGTTCCCTTGATCGTGTCCGCTCGAACAGACACCGCGGTGCGAGATCAACTGGTACGACTGCGCGATCACCTGGTCAGCCAGAAGATCGACCTACGCTCTGCAGCAAGAGCGTTGACGGACCGGTCTCGATTCGACCATGCCGTCGTAGTGGCGGTGACGGAGAATACCGACGTCGTCTCAGCCCTAGAGGATTCGGTTCTTCTGCCACCGGGATCGGCGGGCAAGCTGGCATTTGCGTTTACGGGGCAAGGTAGCCAGCGGATCGGCATGGGGCATGGCCTCTATCTGACGTACCCCGCTTACGCTGCGGAGTTCGACGAAGTATGCGCCGCGTTCGACACCCATCTCGATAGACCGCTGTGTGATGTCGTTTTCGGAGGCGGGTCCGACCTCGATCGCACCGAGTACGCCCAGCCTGCTCTCTTTGCCGTGGAGGTCGCACTTGTTCGTCTCCTGGAGTCATGGGGAACCGTCCCCGATGTTCTCGTTGGGCATTCGATCGGCGAAATCGTCGCCGCACATGTAGCAGGCGTCTTGACGCGCACCGATGCGGCCACTTTGGTGGCGCCCGAGGCCGCTTGATGCAAGCCCTTCCCGAAGGTGGTGTGATGATTGCTGTCGCCGCCGGTGAGGACGAAGTACTGCCACTGCTGGCCGAGCACCGCGAGGCTACGTCGATCGCCGCTGTCAACTCACGTCACTCGGTCGTGCTGTCAGGCAGTTCGGATGCGCTGAAGGGTGTCGCACACCAACTTTCAGTCCGCGGTAGACGCACTACTCCGCTTGTGACCAGCCATGCGTTTCATTCACCATTGATGGACCCGATGCTGACCGAGTTCAGGGAGATAGCACGGAATCTCACTTACTCCGAGCCGACGATCGAAGTCGTTTCTGCTCTGCAGGGTGGTTCTGCGCTCACTGACCCGGAACATTGGGTGGATCACGTCCGAGAGTGTGTTCGGTTTGCCGATGCTGCAACCAGTGTGGTGCAAATCGGTGCCACCACTATCTTGGAAATTGGCCCCTCCGCCGTGCTTACGGGGCTTCTTTCGGATCAGCTTCCAGCGGGGAGTATGGCCTTGCCTGCCTTGCGCAAAGACCAGGATGAAGCCCGCACTCTGGTGACGGCCATGGGCATCCTGCACTCCCGCGGCGTAACAGTGAATTGGGATGCACTGCTTGGTCCGAGACTGCGAACAGCCCTGCCACCGTACCCATTTCAACGGGATCGGTACTGGCTCGAGTATGCGTCCCCGGAGTCGATCCAACCCGCGGTCGTCGGACTTGTTGCCATTGACCATCCAGTCCTCGCTGCTGCGGTGCCATTGGCCGACACTGGAGAGATTTTGCTGTACGGCTCCATATCCGCTCAGTCCTTGCCTTGGCTGTCCGAACACATGGTGGCCGGCGCACCGGTAGCTCCCCCGGCGGTCTTGGTCGAGGTGGCGATGCGCGCGGGTGCGCAGGTCGGGGTCAACGTGTTGCACTCATTGACTATCGAATCCCCGGTAGTCGTCGACGGAGAGGTCCGTTTGCAGGTTCGTCTTGGAGCTCTGGACAGCGACGGAGGCCGGGAGGTCACGCTACATGGGTCGGTGGGCACCGATGAGACGATTTGGACCCGCCACGCGCATGGCCGCGCTGTTTCGAGAGACGACGCACCGCAGACGAAAAACATTCGGAGGCTGGGTCGTTCGGGAAGTGTGTTCGACCCACAGTTGCTCGACACCGAATTCCCTTCGGAGATCGGTGCCACCTACTGGCGAGGACCGGTCGAATGGCACGACGTGCAGGTACGAGACGGGCGCGCTCACGTCGGTGACGTTGTGTACTCGGAAGTCGGTCTAGGTGCATTCACCGTCGGACGATCTTCGTTTTCGAGCGTGGATTGGTTGCCCCTTCCGGCCGAGGTAGCAATGAGTGGTGCTCCGATTCCGTTTGCGGTCATAGGCGAGGCACCACACGGCGCAACTGCGGTTTTCCCAGATGTGCAGACTCTGGTCACCGCAAGAGCCGAGGGTGCCGCGTTCGCTGCAGTAGCGATCTTTTCGGATTCCAGTGCCTCTGCGGCTCAGGTCGTGGACGAGTGGCTCGCTGAGCCGAAGGTTGCCGATATCCCCCTCGTTCTGACCACTGTGGGCGGTGTGTCCATCAGTGACGGTGAGGTGGCCGATGCCGCACAGGCCTCTGTCTGGGGTCTGGCCGCCGCGGCGCACGCCGCAAATCCGAGTCGTGTGTTCGCTGTCGATATCGAACCCAATGGGGCACTCGTGATTCCGGAGGTCATTGTCACGTACGCCGAACCTCTGGCAGCCGTACGAAGGGGGACGGTGTTGGTGCCGCGTCGCGGTGCCATTGACCCTGCGGGCCCGGTGGTAGACCTCCCGGACGGGCCCCTGGCTCTGTCGCTCGATCTGAATCTGGCGTCCATTCTGACCGGACGTGAGGTTGTGGAGGTGGGTGAGCGCGCCGCGCTCACCGTTGTGAAGACCTGTGCAATCGACGAAATGCTGCGGACAGCCGAGAGTGTCCCCCTGGATGGGATGCTGGTCTTCCTCGTTCCGTTCGCCAGTCGAGAAGACCGCTCGGCTGCCGGCGCAGCGGGGTGTGCCGAAGCAATAGCAAGCACGAGGCGTGCACAGGGGTATGCGTCAGTCGCCGTGGCGCTGTTTCCTGGAGACGACCCCGCTGTCGTGGTGGCCGCTGCGCTCGGAAGTACTATTTCTGCTCTTGCCGAGTTGATTCCGGTGCAGGCAGAAAAGGCAGGCTCTCCATCAGGGCACGGCCGATTGGATCTCACCGATCTCACCGATCCTCAAGCACAGCGCGCTGTACTCGATCGCGTCCGTGGTGAAGTGGCCGCGGTTCTCGGCCATCGCAACCTCGGGGTAGTTACAGCCGATACAGCCTTCAACGACCTCGGATTCGACTCCATGATGGCGGTAGAGCTGCGAAACCGTCTGGCTTCGGCGAGTGGAATCGCACTACCCGCAACCCTCGTCTTCGACTATCCGACGCCCGCGTCTCTCGCGGAGGCGCTAGCCGATGAGATGACTCATAAGGCAGAGGAGCCAGACCTGGTACTTGCCGAACTCGACCGTTTGGAGAATGCGCTGGCGTCAGTAACCGACCCCATCGATCGGTCGGCGGTGACCGTTCGTCTCCGCGCTCTTCTGACGCAGTGGAACGAGGCATCCGACACCGAATCGGCGTCCAGTGCCGCAGAGCCCGACCCGCTCAGCGACGTGACTTCCGACGAGTTGTTCGCCTTGATCGACAAGCAACTCGGCCGCACCTCGGGATAGCCGAAGCGTTCGCGTTAGCCGACCGGAACGACTGAATCTTCAACGCACAAAGGTGGATCGAATGGCAGACGAGCAGAAGCTCATGGAATACCTGAAGCTGGTCACCGCTGACCTTCAAAAGGCAAACAAGCGTGTCACAGAGCTGGAATCTGCCGAACCGGAACCTGTTGCAATCGTCTCGATGGCGTGCCGCTACCCCGGTGGGATAATGAGTCCTGATGATCTTTGGAGAACAGTCAACGAGGGCGTCGACGGTACCGGACCGTGGCCGACAGATCGTGGTTGGGACGTCGAAGGGCTCTACGATCCCGAGCCGGTGTTCCCGGCAAGTCCTACACCAACAGAGGTGGATTCATAAACCACGCGACAGAATTCGACGCTGGGTTCTTCGGCATCTCTCCTCGCGAGGCCGCAGCTATGGATCCCCAACAACGGGTACTGCTGGAGGTGTCCTGGGAAGTATTCGAACGCGCAGGGATCGATCCCAACGCATTACGAGGAAGTCGCACCGCCGTGTTTGCAGGAGTCGGCGAGCAGTCATACATCGGTCTCGCTGGCCCCCAGGAGCTAGAGGGCTTCCTCATGACCGGCAAGCTGTCGAGTGTTGCTTCTGGACGAATCGCGTACACCTTCGGATTCGAGGGCCCCGCAATCACAGTCGACACCGCGTGCTCGTCATCGCTTGTCGCCCTTCACCTTGCCATCCAGTCGCTGCGAAGTGGAGAGTCGTCACTGGCACTGGCGGGCGGGGCAACGGTGTACGGCTCACCCAGCGGATTCGTGGAATTTTCCCAGCAGCGCGGGTTGGCCTCGGATGGACGAGCGAAATCGTTCGCAGCATCCGCAGACGGGACCGCTTGGGCAGAAGGTGCCGGCCTATTGCTACTCGAACGACTTTCGGACGCCCGAAGAAACGGTCACCCGGTACTGGCAATACTTCGCGGGTCGGCCGTGAACTCCGATGGTGCATCCAACGGACTCACAGCACCGAGCGGTCGGGCGCAGGAGAAAGTCATCCGGGACGCCCTCGCGGACGCACGACTGAATTGGGTCGATGTCGATGCCGTCGAAGCACACGGCACCGGGACTCGACTCGGCGACCCGATCGAAGCGAATGCTCTCTTGTCCGTGTACGGGAAGGACCGTACCGAACCATTATGGCTGGGTTCGTTCAAGTCCAACATCGGACACAGTGTCGCTGCAGCAGGAGTTGGCGGCGTGATCAAGGTCGTGCAAGCGATTCGACACGGAGTGCTACCCAAAACACTCCATGTCGATGCTCCGAGCCCCGTAGTCGATTGGTCGTCAGGATCGGTCGAATTGTTGACCGAAGCCCGTTCCTGGCCCGACAACGGAAGACCCAGGCGCGCGGCCGTGTCAGCGTTCGGCGTCAGTGGCACCAATGCGCACCTCATTGTCGAGCAAGCCGATCTCGCACCTCTCACCGAGCCAGCCGAACATCACACCGATGGCATTCCACTACCAGTCATATTGTCAGGGAGAGGCACTCGTGGACTCAAAGCTCAGATCGATTCGCTCACAGCACATTTAGAAATGCACCCCGAACTATCCGTTCTCGACGTAGCAAATTCCCTCGCGACTGGACGCGTGGGGTTCGACAGACGTGGCACAGTCGTTGCAGCTGACCGCAGTCAGCTAGCTGCCGGCTTGCAAAAGATCGGTGACGGGACAGCCGCCTCAGGAGGACGTGTCGCATTCTTGTTCAGCGGACAAGGCGCGCAAAAGCTAGGTATGGGCCGCGAACTCTCCACGCGCTTCCCTGTGTTCGCGGAAGCCTACAGCGAGATCATTGCAGCTATCGACCCACACCTGAGTCGAGCACTCGATGACGTTCTCGACACCGACCAGGTGCACCACACCGAATTCACCCAGCCCGCACTGTTCGCGTTCGAAGTTGCCCTACACCGACTTCTGACGTCTTGGGGTGTTCAGCCCGAGATCGTCGCGGGCCATTCGTTGGGAGAGCTTACCGCTGCACATGTTGCTGGAGTGTTGTCTCTGCCGGATGCAGCGCGCTTGGTAGCAGCTCGCGGCCGTTTGCTGGGGGCGCTACCCACAGGCGGAGCGATGGTTGCAGTCGCGTGTGCGAGTTCCGCTCTCGATACCCTACCCCGCGGAATCGACATCGCTGCCATCAACAGTCCGACGTCAGTAGTGCTGTCCGGGCCAGAAGACTCCCTGCACTCCTTCGTTCAGACACTCAAGCGACTGGGTGTCCGAACAAAACCGCTGAACGTCAGCCACGCCTTTCATTCCTCGTTGGTCGAACCAATGCTCGACGACTTCCGGGCCATTGCCGAATCAGTTGTCTACCGTCAACCCACGATCCCGGTTGTCTCCAACGTAGACGGAAAGTTGTCCACATCGAATCGCTTCGATGCAGATCATTGGGTTCGACACGTACGCGCCGCTGTGCGATTCGCGGATTGCATCGATACTCTCGTGGCCGAAGGAATCGACACCTTCGTAGAAGTCGGACCTTCCTCTGTTCTCACTCCACTGGTTCTAGAGGGCGGAAATGAAGCAATCGGCCTCCAACAGGGGAATTCCGAAGTGGTCGAACTGCTGGAGGGCCTTGCAGCGACCTACCGACGGGGGGGGCGCATGTGTCTTGGAACGCCTTCTTCGCCACCCTCGGCGCTCAGCAGATCGAACTTCCGACTTACCCGTTCCAACGCGACCGGCATTGGGTCGTCGATAGCGCAGTCCGAAACGACCCGGCTGCCGATTCTCATCCTCTACTCGATACGACACTCGCTGTTGCGGGGCGCGACGATTTCGTCTTCACCGGCACCATTGCAGCTCACAGCCACCCCTGGGCAAAAAGAGACTCGGTTATGGCCACTGCCCTGGTTGAGATGGCGCTCGGCGCAGGAGACCGAGTAGGCACCCCGCGAATCGAACAGCTGACCGTGCGGACCCCCCTTGTTCTGCCACCCCGTGGTGCGCTGCACTTCCAGATTCTCATCGACGAGCCTTCTGATGGCGGACGAGCCGTCGCCATCTACTCGCGAGTCGAAAATCGAAACTCATGGACTCTGCATGCCGACGGAGTTCTGGGCCAGTCACGTCGCCCTGCGATCGACATCGGGCTGTGGCCTGACGTAGCCGTCGGGGCTGCAATTACCTCGGGCGCTGAGACCTGGGTTGATGTTGAGGTGGATGAGCCGACCGATGGGTTCGCCTTGCACCCAACGCTGCTCGCCGATGTACTCGGCTTGGCAAGACCAGGATCGTCACCTACTCATTGGCGCGGTGTCGAAGTAACGGCTTCCGGTGCCAGCCGGGTCCGCACGCGTGTCAGCGCGACAGGAGTCGACACAACAGCGCTCATCATCTCCGATTCTTCCGGCGGAACCGTCGCCGTTGCTGACGAAGTCCGCCTGACGACGTACACGGATGCAGCAATGTCGTCGGCTCTTCTGCGGCCATCGGACACACTCCTTCGTCCGAGCTGGATCTCGTTGGTGAGACTTGACGACAGCTCCAGTCACCACGGCGAGGTGGTATCCCACGCGCCCGAACTGGATTTGCACAAACGCACGCAAGCAACGCTCGAGTCGCTCCAGCGCTGGATTGAATTGAACAGTGGCACAAAGCTGGTCATCGTCACGCGAGGTGCATTCTCAGTATCGGGAGAGCCGATCACCGACCTCGCAGGCGCGAGTGTGTGGGGTCTGGTTCGATCGGCTCAGTCCGAGCACCCAGGAAAATTTGTGCTGATCGACGCTGATGAGTCGCCGACGGACGAGCTGATCGCTCGAGCGGTTTCGTCCGGTGAGTCGCAGGTTGCAATCCGAGGCGAACAGCTCCTGGCACCCAGGCTCCGGCGGGGACCGTCTGACATTGCACGTCCTTCAGGGCATTGGCACGGCACAGTGTTGATCACGGGCGGAACAGGTGCGCTCGGCAGGATCCTTGCACGCCACTTGGTCATCAATCATGAAGTTCGCAGCCTTGTACTGACCAGCCGTTCAGGCATAGCGGCGTTCGGTGCCCGCGCCCTTGTCGATGAGCTGACAGGCCTCGGGGCGAAAGTCGAGGTCGTGGCCTGTGACATCTCGGACAGGAATGCCGTCGGACGATTGGTGGCTGAACACCCGCTCAACGGCGTCATCCATGCAGCGGGAGTCACCGACGATGGACTTATCGATAAGCTCACCCCCACTGACCTTTTCGCGGTACTCGCTGCCAAGGCCGACGGCGCTCGTCATCTGCACGAACTAGCAGGAGACGTGAGTGCATTCGTCCTGTTCTCGTCCCTTGCGGCCACCATCGGCGGTGCAGGACAATCCAACTACGCTGCAGCCAACGCTTACCTCGACGGGATAGCAACGATGCGGGCAGTCGAGGGAAAGCCAGCCACCTCTATCGCGTGGGGCCTATGGAACCTTGACAGCGGAGTAACCAGCCACCTCGGAGCTGCTGATCGTCGCCGGATAGAACGTGCCGGTTACCTGTCGATCGACCCTGTACTCGGCGTGGCAGCTCTGGATGCTGCTGTGGGCGACGGGGCACCTGTACTGGTCTCTGTCCCACTGGACGAAACCGCTATGCGTACGCGCCCAGATCAATTGCCCGCCGTTTTTCGGGAGATCATTCGAGTACCCCTTCGGCGCAGTGCGACTGGGCCGGAGAACTCGGGGTCGTGGGCCGACCGTATTGGCACACTCACCCCTGACGAGCGCTCCGCGGCAGTCCTGGCCGAGGTCCTGGATACAGTTCGTGGCGTCCTAGGGCACGCAGACAGCGAGTCGATTCACTCCACGTCGGCGTTCTCAGACCTTGGATTCGACTCGCTTCTGTCGGTTGAGCTCCGCAACCGTCTTGCGATGTCATCCGGGCTTACGTTGCCACTGACGGCACTTTTCGACCATCCCACGCCGACCGCTCTGGCCGACCATCTCGATGGGCAACTCACACCCGACGGAAATTCCGATGCAAGTGGGGTTGATTGGGACGCCGAGATAGCGCTTCCCGACGACATCGAACCCTCCAGCGTAAGAATATCTGCAACCGACGACCCCGAATGTGTGTTACTCACCGGGGCCACCGGCTTTCTCGGCGCGTTCGTGCTGCGGGAACTACTGCAGCTCAAACGCGCCCGTGTCCTCTGCCTCATACGTGCGGAGGACACGGCCGATGCTTGGCGAAAGCTGCGCGAGAATCTGACGTGGTACCGGATACAAGGAGATATGACACGAGTCGAGATCGTCGTGGGCGACCTAGGCGCGGCGTCACTAGGCCTGCCGGCCGAAGAGTTCGATCGACTTGCGACGACGGTCGATGCGATCTACCACGCCGGAGCTCAGGTCAATTGGCTGCAGCCTTACCAGGCGCTCAAGGCTGTCAACGTCGAAGGAACCATAGAGCTGCTTCGCCTTGCGGCCATGCACCGCACCGTTCCGTTGCACCACGTATCGACAACCGGCGTATATGCGGGCCCCGCAACTCCGGGCGTCGCATTGCGGGTCGGTGACCCAGCAGGGCCTGGAGACGAGCTACCGAGTGGCTATACCCAGAGTAAATGGGTGGCTGAGGAAATCATCGGTCTCGCCCGTGAACGCGGCTTGCCGGTTTCGGTGTACCGGGTAGACCTGATCTCCGGTGATCGTGTGACCGGAGCCTGCCAAAAGCGGGACTACGTCTGGCTGGCTCTCAAGGGCTGATTCAAGCCGGCTGTTACCCCCAGAACCTGAGCGCTCCTCTACACATGGTGCCGGTGGACTTTGCAGCCAACGCGATTCTGCGCCTGTCGGGAATGCCCTCTACCGCAGGGCGAGTGTTCCATATCGACTCACCGAGCTCAGTCGATTTCGCCGAGATGATCGACAGCCTTTCCGCATTCGGTTACGCCTTGCAGGAGCTACCATACGACCTGTGGCGGGCAGCAGTAACAGGGCAACGCAACAACGCGATTCTTCCACTTCTGGACGCATTCGACATGATGCTGGCCGATAGCGGGACATTCTATCCCGCCATCGACACCTCCGATACTGACGACGCACTTGGCGGGCATTGCCCTCCAGTTACAGAAGATTTGGTGAACACTTACGTCCGATTTTTCATCGAATCACAATGGCTGCCCGAACCCTCAACGACCTCGAACAGCGTACGGCATACCTCATCAGCCCCTTTGAGCTGACCAGACCCGTAATTTCCTTCTAGCTCCGTGAAATCAAAGGGGTCCTCCCTCGACGCCGAGGGAGGCGCGTCCAATCATCCGGACTCAGGGTTCGAGATACTACGAAGAATACATGACTCAAAACCCAAACGTCAGCGGATGGTGACTAAAGTACCAAGGAAATAGTCCGCCTTCACTTCGGGATACCCCGAGGGAATAGGCGGCCGATAACCATTTCCGCGACTTCGCGATGGTGGGAGTCCAAAAAAAAAGTGTCCGCCAGGGAAAGCTCGCGCCTCGAAACTTTCCGAGGTGTGTTCGCTCCAAGCTTCGATCTCATCGCGAGAGGCTCTCGGATCCCGGTCACCAAAGAGCGCAAAAATAGGGCAGCTGACATCCAAACCCGGTTGGTACCGATAGAATTCGGACGCACGATAGTCGTTCCGTATTACGGGAAGCAACATTCTTCGAGTATCCGCGTCTTCAAATATATGCAGGTCGGTTCCGCCGAGTTTATGCAACTCTCGCATGATATCCACGTCGCTATCCAGTGGCACCTTCTTTGGTGGGAGCACCGAGGGGGCGCGTCTGGCCGACACGAACAACGCGCTCGCAGGCGCTCTACGTCGCTCCCACCGTCGTGCTACCTCGAACGCCAGAGTGGCACCCATACTGTGCCCGAAAAAAGCTGTCGGCATTGTCTTCGAGGAATCAACCACATCGGCAACACAATCGGCCAACTCCGATATGGAATCGATCAGGGGCTCACGGTGGCGATCCTGCCGACCTGGATACTGAATCGACACTAGCTGCACTGGACTTGACGCCATCGACTCCGAAAGACCGCGATAGTAGGTCGCAGATCCTCCCGCATGCGGGAAACAAATCAATTGCGCCTTCGCGTCTGGCACTGCATGAAAGCTTCTTATCCACAATGAAGTGTCAGCAGGTTTCAACTTGTCTCACCTTTTCCGTAAGCAACCAATTTAATTCATCACATATCCAACAATACGTGCCCGAACCAACGCGGCCCGAAGCTACTGGCCTCGCCACAGCTCCAATGCAGGCTGCGCGGACAAAGCGGCTCTGACGAATTGCAATGGGCACCGCAGGAGAAACGCCTTCTTACGCCCTGATTAAATCGGCGGCCCGTTCCGCGATCATAACTGCGTGTGCATGTGTGTGCCCGCGGGGAGCCGAAGGAATCACTGATGCATCGACTACGCGCATTTTAGTCGTACCGTAGACCCGGAGCTGGTCATCGACAACCGAACCGATCGCGCACGAACCGATGGGGTGGAACACTGTGCTCGCACGATCACGAATGTAATCAATTACAGAATCGTCCGATGGCCAGGGATCGACCGGTCCGTCGTGCTTGTCGCCCAGCGCATCCAAGATCTTCTTTGCAACTTTCAATCCGGCGAGGTAAGCACTGACATCAGCCGGCGCAGTTAAGTATCGCGGATCAATGTACGGTCGCGAATTTGGATCGCTGGATGCGAGCGATATGATCCCCCGACTTTCAGGGCGCAAGAGAACTACGCCCAACGTGTAGCCGGGAATCGTCAAACCTGCACTATCAAACGCTATGGGTGACCAGATCAATTCCAAATCCGGAGGACCGTCACCGCCGTCCGCTCGCAAGAATGCAACACCCTCACCGATATTTGATGTCAGAGGACCCATCCGCTTTTGCTCATAGCGCTCACGAGAGACCCCCAGAAACCGAGTCGCTGCCGCGGCGTTAACTGCCAAGTCTAGAATCGTGTGATCCTGCAGCATAAGTCCTACCGGAAGATCCACCAGCGGTTCAATTCCGACTGCTTGCAGCTGTTTTGCAGGTCCGATACCCGAAAGCATCAACAGATGGGGCGAGCCAACAGATCCGGCAGACAGCACGACTTCGCGCCTAGCCGCTACCTCAAAGTCCTCGAGACGAACCCCGGTTGCCGTCGAACCATCGAAGAGCACGCACTGCGCCGTCTGACTGCTGAGCACTGTCAGGTTTGGACGACCGAGGACAGGTTTGAGATAGCCGTCAGCTGAACTCCATCGTGCACCGTAATGTTGAGTCACTGGCGTCAGTGCGCACCCCACGTTGTGTATCGCCCCCAAACCGCCACTTGGGCGATGGATCCCAATCGACTCGCATGCCTCTAGAAACAGATGAGTGCTCGGGTCCGGGTCTCGTTGAGGAGAGATCCACAGAGGACCGCGCGTCCCGAACGCGCGACCTTCCTGCACCGGACCCGACCACCGTTCGGCACGGCGAAAATATGGTGCCACTTTCTCGGCGCTCCAATTTTCCGGCCAACTATCGAAGTCCGCTGGGTGGCCGGGAACCCACATCTGGAAGTTGATGGAAGAAGAGCCCCCTATCACCCGGCCTCTGGGCCACGAAACAGCGCGGCCACCCAAGCCGGATTGAGGCTCTGTGACATAATCCCAATCAACCTCGGAACCGAGCAGCTCCAGCGCGCTCAGAGGAACCGTGATGTCCGGATGGCTATCGGCACCGCCGGCTTCCACGAGCGCAACACTGACCCTTGGGTCTTCGGACAACCGTGCTGCCAGCACACAGCCTGAGGAACCAGCCCCCACTATCACATAGTCGAACGTTCGCGCCTTATTCACGAGATTTCCGATCTAAGCCTTTGAGGTCGTCGATTCGCGGTTCAGGAAACTAGTTGAGATACCTGGCCCGAAGCTACTAGTCCGGATTCCATGGCCCCTTCGACGTAGCCGCTCCAACCGGACGCAATATCACTGGTAGCAAAAAATATGCGGCCTTGAGGTTGCTGGATTTCTGGAAACAACTTTGTCAGCTGTCCAGGTTGTCTGAATGACCATCCGCCCAACGAGAAAGCGTCAGACCCCCAATCTTGTCCTCTAGCTGCAAATACTCGGGCGTTCGGTACTACCAGTTGCAGTGCCTGTTGGATCTGTCCGGCGTTGTTGACATCGAGACGAGGGTCGCTGCTGAACGCAGTCATGAGCCAACCACGACTAGTCCGTTTGTGCGGAACTAGCGTATCGATCGGGTAGCCCTCGGGTGTATGAACGTAGGTGTTGCCGATTGTGTCCGACATGTGCAGACACATCTTCTTCGCGGGTGTGACACCCACAGTTTCGAGAGAGGCTTGACGCTTTGCCGGCGAAAGCCCAGGACTGAACTCAATGTGCCGCCAATTATTGACTGGGACCGCCAGCACTACTGAACTCGCAGAGTGAGATGCTCCGCCCCGGGTGCGGACAATTACTCGACGCCCGTCGTCGACTATGGACTTGACTGGCGACGAGAGTCTGATTTCGGCACCGGACTCCTCGAATATAGTTCGCGCTAGCCTACTCATGCCGCCAATTGGTCGGAAAGTATTAATTCCATAGTACTGTTCCGCATTATAGTTGCAGAGTGCCCACCAATGCAGGAACTGCGTGTACGCAGCGCGGTTCGATCCGCCACCTAAGCCACCAGTTGCACCGCTGAGCCACCGTTCGTCCAGTACAGACAATCTCATGGAATCCAGGTGCTCCCGGACGCTCCGATTATCCGATTCGCGAAGTACTCCCGAAGCCGCGAGCGGATTGTACGCGTCCGGAAACAGCTCAAGTGCTTGGTCAGCAAAGCGAGTCAACAGCTCGCCCTGGCGCCCGAACGACTCGGCGGGTGCAATTGGGGCGAACCCGCTTTCGGTCGGAAAAATCGTATTTTCGGCTGCCGGGTCTGCTATAAAGCCAATACGTTTAGATTCAATTTCGCTCCATACATTTTCCTGCAAACGATCTACCCATGTGCCCCCCAATTCAATCTCTTCACCCTCAAAACTGGATGTCCACGCACGACCACCGATCCGGTCCCGCGCTTCGAGTACAAGAACTTTGAGACCCATGCGTCTGAGAGCACGTGCAGAGGTTACGCCCGCAAAACCGGCACCAACAACTATTGTGTCGTATGCAGGTCGAGTACTGTTCGGCGCAGCAGCAGCGACCCCAGGAGCGAACAGGCTACCCGTGACTGCGCCCGCTACAGCTGCCTTAAGCAGGCTACGTCTGGTAATACTGTGTTCGCGCACTATTGGTTCATTCATCGTTTCGCGTCCCGGGCTGGATTCGGTCTACAGAAAGGAAGATTGCGGGTCGAGCCCTACCAGTACACGCCCGTGGACCTCCAGGCTCATGTCCGGAGACATCAGACCGTGAGTACTCAGACCAAGCAGGTCGCGGTGGTAGCGTTGAAATGCCGAAAGCTTGCTTAGCGCAGATGCACCGGCGATCGTCTGAAGAAGCTCAATTGCCTCCTTTACCAAAAGAATGGCCATTCCTGCTTGGCCGCGAACAGCTGCCTTTTCTTCCCACGTTGGGTGCTTCCCTTCGTCGGCCCGGCACTGAAGGAGTTCGACGTATGACGCTGAAAGTGTCTCCGCCGCAGAGATCTTGTTTGCAGCCAATGCGACCTTGTGTTGCGTCAATGGGTGTTCTCGCTGCTCGGTCCATACGGTGTAGGCGAGGCTTTTGCCAGGCAGACGGGTGAGGAATACTTCCAGTGCGCCTTTAGCCATACCAATATAGGCCGCGACGGACTCCGCCACTACGTAGCTGATAAGACTGTACCCGCGGCCTGGCGCTGTTGGCGTCCGAGTCGGTTCCCCGTACAACAGCGCCTGCTCAGCGGTAACTACGCGGTGTGAAGGCACAAACACGTCCGTCGCGGTTGTGGTCGAACTCCCGGTGCCAGATGCGGCAGAAACATGCCAATCGTCAGCGATGGTGAGCTGGTCCATGGGAACCATAGCGAACACCTCATCTTCCGTACCATCAGAACGCTCGACTATGGCAGCCACCAGATCCCAGTGCGCCCCTCTGCAGCCTGTGTTGAATCGCCAAGAACCATTTAGTTGATAGCCGCCCGGTACGGGCTTTGCACTTGCAGTAGGTGTAAATCCCCCCGACACGCGCACCGACCCGCCGGCGAAAATCTCCTCCTGCGCTGCGTCGGAGTACAACGTCGTCATCCAAGCACTTGACACCCACGAAACTGAAACCCAGGATGTAGACCCACAGCCGCGTGCAATCTCCGTCAGTACGTCGATTTGTTCGGACAGCGGCAGATCAAGACCACCAAAACGTTTGGGGACAGACATAGAAAAAACTCCAGCCTGATCCAACATGTCGATATTTCGTTGAGGTATCCACCGGGACTCGTCGGCCTCGAAACCGTTTTTGCGCAGTTCAGGCACCAGTTCGCGGACGGAATTCAGTACAGCACTCATGAGATTTCCACTCTTTCTATGTAAGGAGGACAGGCAATGTTGCATGGCCATTGGAAATAAACGATCCCAACGGTTGCAGTGCGGGCACAGGTACCGCCAGCTGCATCTTCGGGAACCTCTCGAATAGAGCTGATAGACCGACCGTTGCCTCCATCCTCGCCAGAGGTGCCCCGAGACAATGATGCACACCGTGGCCAAACGCGAGATGATCACGTGGATTCGGTCTAGTCGGATCAAACTGCGTTGCCGTCGTCCCGTGCACCTTGCTGTCGCGCCCACCGGCTCCGAATGAAATTACAATTGGGTCACCTTCATTGATGAAGGTTCCTTCTCCGACCTCAATACCTGACACGGCGTATCGAAGCGGTAGATTCGGAAATGGCGCTTCCAAACGGAGTGACTCTTCAATAACATTTTCCCATGACTGCGCTCCGGACGTTACGGCTTTGCGGTGTGTTGCGTGCGTCAAAAGCAGGGTGATGGTCTGATCGAGCAGATTTACAGTAGTCTCGTGACCTGCCGTGAACATCAGCAGCACAGTATCTACCAACTCGCGCTCATTGAGGACTCCATCCACATCGTCATGGGCTTGTATCAACGCGGTTGTCACGTCGTCACCCGGTTCCTTCCGTTTCATCGATATCAGATAACGGAGATGCTCATATAGCTCTAACTCATTGACTTTAACTTGCGCAGAGGAAGCCGATGTGTCCATAATTTTATGCACTGTTCGCAGCAATGGATCTCGTAGAATGTCTGGAATGCCCAGTAGCTCGGAAATTACTTGTACCGGCAGTGGATACGCAAAGCGCTCGCGAATGTCGACGACTTCACCGTGGGGTACCGCCGCGAGGGTACCCAATAGGTCCTCAACGATTGCTTCCACACGTGGGCGCATGTCTCGTGTACGTCGAGCAGTGAAAGCCTTACTCACTAACTTACGCAATCGCGTGTGCTCGGCACCGTAGGCGGTAATCATGTTTCGATCAGCCACCCACATCGCGAGCGACCAGGTCTGCGCTAATTCACTGTCCCCGTTACCCCACGCTGGCCAATGCTGGTAGGTGTCGCGTGAGACGCGATCATCGGTGAGCAGCTTCTTTGTCAAAGCGTAGTCGGTAACCCACCATGCGATGACACCTCCAGGGAGCTCGACTTGTACCGCGGGTCCGAGTGCGCGTAGACGTTCAGCCTCACAATGGATGTCTCTTCCGGAGGTATCGATCACGGGACAGTGTCTGGGCCCACTCATGCGAACCTACTAGCATCCTGCGCGCGTAAAATGTCGCATACATCGCGAAATCCAACGTCTACCTGCGCAATCTCATCCTGACTAAGAAATATCGACGGCTCAAAACGTAAAGTGTCCAGATTGGAAGCCGTCGAAAAGATTCGAATTTTATGTTTACGTAGAAGGTGTCCGCCAATGACAAATGGTAGCGCCTCGAAGCGAACAGATTCGCGTATTTCTGCCGATTCTGAGCTACTTTGATCGCGTAGCTCGAATCCTAGAATTAGACCTTCTCCGCGGACGTCCTTCACGACGTCTGGGTAATCATCTTTTATTTTCAGAAACATCGACTTTGCTTCTAGCCCGCGTTCCGCAGCCATCTTGTAGGCCTTGCCCCCGTCTGCTTCCAACATCTGAAGAAACTTCAACGCAATCCTGCTGGAAAAACCATCTCGGCCAAAGGTGGAGGTATGCATCAACTCGAATTCTTTGCGGTACCGGTTCTCATTTACCAGGACGACACCGAGCTTTGCGATACCACCACCCAAGGCTTTGGCGAGGATTATGTAATCCGGCCGAAGGTCGATATGAGTACCTGCCAAGAACGTGCCAGATCTGCCCATCCCGGATTGAATTTCATCCGACACGAGTGGCACTCCAGTTCGGTCGCAAGCCAGACGTACTGCGCGCGCCAGTTCTTCCGATATTGGAAAAATGCCAGCCTCGCCCAGAATCGGTTCAATTAAGAACGCCGCAAATACCGGGAACGCTCGCTCTACAACGGCCAACTCACCGTCCTGTACGACGAGATCCAGAAGCGAAGCTCGTTCCTCCTCGAGTATTTTGTCGATAACCTCAGGCTGGCTCCGTGGGACGAACCTCGCTTGTGCAGCTAGCGCTTTGAACGGGCCACGAAATTCTTCATTGAAAGTGAGCTGGACGCTGCTGACGAGCTTTCCATGAAAGCCGCCCTCTAATGCGAGAAATAGCGGTGGCCTCAGCTCTGTCTCCAAGTTTCGGCGCTGGAGCTCACTAACCAGACTTTCCAGGTTCGCGTCAACGTCGAGCCTTTCGGCAGCTGCAGTAATGTCAGCACCGTTCATGACAGCTCGGCGTGCAACCTCGACGTTGTTATCGATTCCAGTTTTGAGATCTTTTATCCGCATTCCGCGGTCCAGTTCGGCATGTTTGATCGTAATCTCGACCGCCTCAGCGCCTGAGTTCCCGAACAAGCAAAAATACTTTTCGTCCGTTCGCAATTCGCGTCGAACTATATCGTTTAGCTTTTCAGCCAAGTTGGTTGCGTAAGAGTATCCGGAGAATTGGGCATGAATGGGAGTTTGTTGATCAAGAAGCCATTTCGCGTGCTCGACCAGCACTGGGTTGTTGTGTCCGAACATTAGTGACCCAAAACCGCTCGCAGCGTCGAAGACCCCGACGTGCGTTCCGTCATCAGCAAGGTAGTAGAGCGTATTGCCCTCTGCCCGAACATATTTCAATGCGAGACCGAACTCTGACAACACTTCGACGAGGTAGGAGTCGGCGTACTCGGCGTCAGCGGGATAGTTGCTCATTATCAATCTCCGGTTGATGTTGATCTTGGGTCGTCATCACGCCTATGAGATCGACGTGCAGAATCTTTGTACCCCAGAGCATGACCCGCGCCGGTCACCAGAAGTCCTTCTCACCTCCGTGATTGGTCAATGAACGAGCAGTTACCCCGGACTCAGCGCTGATGGATTGGTTGGCACTAGCGTATGAACACGGGTTCCGTGGCTGCACTCTCCTTGCTATTGCTCAGTCGACGACGAGCGACGTGACCGCAGCGGCCTCGAGACCACGACCTCGTATGACGATCTCGTCGAACATCGTGCCCATTGCTGTGGTGCCCCGCTTTAAGGCCCGTTCTACATCGCTGCGTTCGGCCTGCGACAGAGGTGCACCGGACGCCTCCCGAACCGACTCGGCGTGTCCAAGCAGCAGTGCTGCACGCTTATGCTCACCAATCCTGGAGTATGTGCACGCAACACCTTCGACTGCCAAGGCCACCGCGCGAGAATCTCCAGTTGAACGGGCAATGTCATAGCCCTCCCTGTGCGCGATTAGAGCACTATCGATGTCGCCCCGCATCTCCGCAATGAAGCCAAGCTCTGCCAGGATCAGGGCTACCCCGTGCCCTCCCTCTACTTGCCGGCACCACTCCAACCACCGAAGCAGATGGACCTCGGCAGCCGAGAGGCGTCCCTGTCGCCGTTCCGCCATGCCAAGTCCGATCTCGGCGAACTGCTCGCCAAATGTGTATCCCTGTTCTGCAGCCAATCTCATCGAACGCTCGTGTAACTCACGTGCTTGTGTGTAGTCCCCATGGAGCAGGGAGATCCGGCCCAGCCCCGACAGCTTGTTGGAAACTTCGTTCCACAACCCCAATGTCTCAGCTATGCGCAAGCCCTGGCGGTGTAGTTGTGCCGAACTTTGGTAGTCCCCGTGCACCTCAGCCAATGCAGCCAATGCGTCGGTAGCCTGCAACTGGCCCCATCCATCACCTAAATCGACAAAAAGGCGAAGACTCTCCTCGCCGCGTCGACGAACCGTGTCAAGATCGCCGCGCAAGACCCCGAAGGCGGCCAGGGCGGCGAGCGCTGCAGCCGTTCCCCAGGAATAATCTTGGGCTCGGAACTCAACTAGAGCATCTTCTACACATTCTTCGGCGCTTCTCTGTTCGCCATAGCCGACTCGCACGAATCCCAGGAACCATCGGATCGTTGCTCTCCGAATTGGATCGCAGATTCGGTCTGGCAATTGACCGTATTGGTCGAGCGGATGAATTGTCTTACCCGCACGCAGCGCGAAACCTACCTGCCACGCCCTAGCCTCGCATTCCCTCGAACTTGCCTCGAAACCATCGGGGCCGGTGGCTACCGCTAATGCCATTTCGAATCCTCGGTTAGCTTCGTCTAGTCGACCGCTCAAGAACCAATGCCAAGCAAGCGCGTTGACAATGCGAAACGCCAGTTCTGTTTCATCGCGCGAAGCTGCGGCCGTCTCGAGCGCGGAACTAAAGTTTCCCGACTCAGTATTGGTTTGCTCAAGCCAACGACGCTGGCTCGGTCCTCGCAATTTCGGAGCTGTAGCTTCGGCGAGGTCCGCATAGTAACGAGCGTGCTTTATGCGTATGTCTGGCTCTTCACCGGAATCGCTGAGGCGCTCTTCAGCGTATGCGTGGACAGACTCCAACAATCGGAATCTTCGCACCCCCGCGACATCTATAACACTAACCAAGGAGCGGTCGACCAGACGGGAAATGAGATCGGGTACATCCTGTCGCTCAATCACTCCTCCAGAACAGACATCTTCCGCGGCGGTCAGCAGACACCCGCCGCTGAAGACTGCTAGACGTTCCAGAACAATCTGTTCGTGGTTTGTCAGAAGATCCCACGACCAATCGATCGCTGCACGCAAGGTTTGCTGGCGGACGGGCGCACCGCGTGACCCCATCGTCAACAATGAAAATCGGTGCCCAAGGCGTGCGGCCACCTCATTCACCCCCAGCGTTCGGACGCGGGTGGCCGCTAACTCAAGCGCGAACGGGAGTCCGTCCAGACGTCGGCAGATTTCGGCAACCGAAGTCCGAGTGTGCTCGTCAAGGACGAATCCTGGTGCGACCTCCGAAGTACGGGCTACGAACAATTCGGCTGCGCTGGAACCTTCGATAGATCGCGTGTTGGCTGGGATGGTGAGTGCGGGAACCGTCCATAGTCGTTCACCAGGGACGCCCAGCGGTTCTCGACTCGTTGCCAGGATACGTAAACCAGGCGCAGCCCTCAGCAAGAGGTCACTTACATAGGCCACCTGCTCAACAACGTGTTCACAATTGTCGAAAATCAGCAGGGTATGTTTGGTGCGTAACGACTCGGCCAAACGCTCGACCTGCGTGACCCTCCCTTCTCCCGCAGCCACCCCATCGCGTACGCCCAGTACAGATGCAATCGAATTTGCAACGATCGAGTATCCGCCCAGCTTCGGCTGGTTGCTCAATGTAGATAACTCAACCAGCCAGACACCGTCCGGATAGTCCTCGTCGATGGAGGAACCGACTTCGAGCGCCAGTCGAGTCTTACCTACTCCACCGACGCCATGCAGCGTAACCAAGCGGCTGGCCTCGATGAGGGCCTTTACTTGCACAGTCGCCGAGTCCCGACCAATCAGTGCGCCTACGGATGCAGGCAAGTTCGTGACTTGACGCGCCGCTGTAGTAATTGGGCTGTGACGTGGCGAGAGATCCGGGTCGCGTGACAGGACCGCCTGACGTAACGAGATCAGTTCCGCGCTCGGCTCAAGGCCTAGCTCCTCATCAAGCCGACCACGTAATCCGTCGAAGGCAGCGAGTGCTTCGCTTTGTCTTCCAGACGCGTAAAGAGCCCGTATGTACGCGGCGCACAGCCGCTCTCGAAAGGGATGCCGAGCCAGCAAGTCGCCGAGCTCACCCACCAGGAGCTGATGCTCACCCAAAGAAAGCATCGCGTCTGCCTTGTCTTCGAGGGCCGTGAGGCGCCTCTCCTCGAGCCGTGTGATGATCGGACCCGCAAAGTCTGTGTGGGCGAAGTCAGCCAAAGCCGGACCCCGCCACTCCGCGAGAGCGTCCCCGAGAATCCGCACCTGGAGTCGAACATTATTGCTCGACTGAGCCTTGATTAGTTGCTCCTCAAACCTGCGAAAATCGACATCGCCGTCGTCGACCTCTAGGGAGTAGCCGTGAGAATTAGACAGGATCAAGCTTCCCGCCGTTGGTTCGGCCTCGTCCAGCACCTTCCGCAACTGCCAAATTTTGGTGTGTAGTGCACCGAGCGGGTTGCCAGGAGGAGACTCCCCCCACAGCGTGTCGATGAGCCGATCCGACGAGACCGTACGGCCTTCTCCCGTGAGCATCACCGCCAGCAACATCCGGACCTTCTTCCCCGGCAGCGCCACAGCTTGATCGTCGCGCGTTTGAATTACGAGAGGTCCAAGCACGCCGAATCGCACAAATCTCACCTTATTCTTGGCGACCCAGGTGCGAATCGCATGCACCACTGACTTGAGCCAAGGTGCCGAGAGTGTTTTGAGAGGAGTCCAAGAGGTCTACCGACGAGACTAACAGTGGTAGCAGAAATGTCGGTGGGTCGACAGAACGACCCCTCCGGCGAAACAACGGGATGGAGATTAAGACAATGGGTCAGGAACACCGCGCACCTGTGACGGTTATCGGCTTGGGATCGATGGGTTCAGCGATCGCACAGTCATTTTTGGACAAGGGACATTCGACGACAGTTTGGAACCGTTCGCCCCAACGAGCCGATCAGCTCGTCGCACAAGGTGCCGTTCTTGCCACCACGGTTTCCGAGGCCGTCGCGGCCAGCGATCTGGTCATCATCTGCGTGCTCGACTACCGCGCCATGCACGAGATCCTCAGTTCGACGGGACCAGCATCACCCGGTCGTGCGATCGTCAACTTGACGTCCGGCACACCGGACGAGGCGAGAGAGACTGCCCGCTGGGCCCGGGAACGAGGCAGCGACTACCTCGATGGCGCAATCATGGCAACACCGTCCATGATCGGCTCAGAACACACACTCATTTTCTACGGCGGACCGAAGTCGATCTACGACACTCACGGTGCCACCCTTTCTTCGATCGCAGGTGCGAGCACCTACCTGAGCGAAGACGCTGGCTTGCCGTCGTTGTACGACGTGTCCTTGCTGGGGATGATGTGGACCACCTGGACCGGCTTCATGCACTCGGTTGCCCTGATCGGAACAGAGAATGTAACCGCATCCGCGTTCCTGCCCTACGCAGAGATGTGGTTTGAGCATGTGATCTCACCAGAGGTAGCAAACATTGCACGCCAAGTCGACGAAGGACAGTACACCGACGATGACTCGACCTTGGGCATGCAAATCGCAGCGATCGACCACCTGGTTGATGCGAGCCAGGCGCAGGGTGTGGATAGCGCACTACCTGAGCTCCTTAAGCGTCGTGCGGCCGAAGCCATTGAACGCGGTTACGCAGGTGATGGCTTCACGGCCCTTTACGAGGTGCTTCGGAAACCCACCGCCGATCGGTCGATCTAGAAACCAGCCACCGACCAGAGGAGTAGGAATGGCCGACACAGCTGACCGAGCAGGGATCAAAGAATGGCTCGGACTTGCAGTACTAGCGTTGCCAACGCTGGTACTGGCGATCGACGCGACCGTCCTGTACCTCGCATTACCGCAATTGGGCGCGGACTTGCGCCCCTCGGGTGCCGAGACTCTCTGGATTGTTGACATCTACGGCTTCATGATTGCCGGCTTTCTCATAACGATGGGTAGCGTCGGTGACCGAGTTGGACGACGAAAACTCCTAATGACCGGCGCAGTCGCATTCGGCGCGGCATCAGTCTTGGCTGCCTACGCCAGCGAACCAGCTGTACTCATTGCAGCCCGAGCCCTTCTAGGCATCGCTGGAGCTACTTTGATGCCTTCTACACTGTCGCTCATTAGCAACATGTTCCACGATCCCACGCAACGAGGATTTGCGATCGCCATCTGGGCTTCCTGCTTCTCCGCAGGGGTTGCATTAGGACCATTAATTGGCGGTCTTCTACTGCAATACTTCTGGTGGGGTTCGGTCTTTCTACTTGCGGTTCCTGTGATGCTACTGCTACTGGTGTCCTCGCCGTTCTTATTGCCCGACTCGCGAGATCCGCAGCCTGGCGAGATAGACTTCCTCAGCGTGTTGCTATCCCTAGCGGCCATTCTCCCGATCGTTTTCGGTTTTAAATTGATTGCCGCTGAGGGATTCGGAACCGTCAGTTCGGCCTCTATCATCGGCGGCCTGATATGTGGCGCAGTTTTTATACATCGGCAGCTAACACTCGCGAACCCACTGCTCGATGTCAGACTTTTCAGTCGACCAGCCTTCTTAGGAACTCTGCTTGCCTTACTTATCGGGCTTGCAGCGGTGGGGGTGACCTACATGTTCGTCACCCAGTATTTACAAATGGTCGAGAACAACTCTCCGCTGAGGTCAGGACTATGGCTTCTTCCCTCTGCGGTTGCAATGATCGCATCCTCGATGATTGCCCAGCGCTTGGTCCAAAGATTTGAGGCCGGACAGCTCGTCGCCGGCGCCCTTATCGTATCGGCCGCCGGTTATGCGCTGCTTGGATTCGTAGATGGCCCGGGAGATCTCACGCTCGTCGTCATCAGCCTCGTCGTCGTTTACACCGGCATCGGACCGCTCATGGCTCTAGGCACAAATCTCGTGGTCAGCGCTGCTCCCCCACGACGCGCAGGCTCCGCTGCCGCCATGTCCGAGACTGCAATGGAGTTGGGCCTGGCGCTCGGAATCGCTGTGCTTGGCAGCGTCGGAATGGCTGTCTACAGATCGCAGCTCCCCAGCGGTATACCAGCCGAATCCTCCGCCTCTCTCGCAAACGCCTTGGCAGTATTGGGAGACAACGAAGCGTTACTCCAGGCGTCGAAATATGCGTTCACGTCAGGTCTGAGCATAGTCGGTTGGATAAGCGCAGCCGCTACCGCGGCAATCTCTCTAGCGCTACTTGCACTCTCCCGCCGATCGGGCAGTAGCCCCAATCCTGAATTGAAGGCTGCCATGGACTCCAGTAGCGCAAGAAAGAGCCCCGAGCCATCAAACTGATCTAAAACTTCTGACCTTATTCACACGGGGACGCGCTTTCAATTTTCTTTCGTAGCCAGAAGCACTACCGACTTACAGTCATAATCAAAACTGAGGGAAGTCAAAGTGGAATTTCGACTACTCGGACCATTGGAAGTAATATGCAACGGTCGGCCGATAGCACTAGGCGGAATCAAGCAGCGAGCGACGCTGGGATTCCTTCTGCTGAATGCCAATCAAGTGGTCCCTACCAGCCAGCTGGTGGCAGCGCTATGGCCGACCGAAGACCCCCCTGCTTCGGCCCGAAAGATGCTACAAAACGCTGTCTGGAGTCTAAGACGATCACTAGCGACAATGAAGGAAGGAGACGATATTCAACTAACCACACAAGAACCAGGATACGTGCTGAGAGTGGACCCCGAACTATTGGATCTCACTCAGTTTCAGGACCGAATAGAACGGGCTCGTGCCGCAGACTCGACACCCGAAGTGGCCGCTGGCGAACTCAGAGCCGCGCTTAGATTGTGGCGTGGAAACGCTCTGTCCGATCTGGTAGAAAGCGGAATTTCATGGCCCGAGTTATCAAGTGTCGAAAATCTCAAACTAAGTGCACTCGAAGACTATTTCGATGCTGAACTTGCTTGTGGTCGCCACCAAACAGTGTTGATCGAGCTGTCTTCGCTCGTAGAAGCTGAACCACTGCGAGAGAGATTGTGCAGTCAGTTGATGCTCGCGCTATACAGGAGCGGGCGACATGCGGACGCGTTAGCCGCTTATGGGAGGCTCCGGGTCTCCCTCGTCGACAACCTGGGATTGGAACCGGGACCGGCTTTGCAAGAGCTTCAGCAGTCAATTCTTAACCACGAGCCTACACTGGCCGCCAACAACTTGACATCCGTCAGCGCACTTCACCACACGCTCGAACACGACGCTTTGAACGCTCCGGTTCCGCCTTCGAAACATCCTTCGTCCCGGCGTGCACGTCTGACTATCGCAACTGTTCAAGTCCGTCTACCCACGGGTCCAATCAATGCCGACCCTGCCAAGAAGGACTCAACACTAGCAACGGTGAGCGAAGTGATACAGACTTGCTTCGAAGACTTCGGTGGCACGTTGGCTGCATGTGTTGGCTCAGTTTCCGTGGTGATGTTTCCCGACTGCGACCGCCAGGTCGAAAAGGCAGTGTCCGCCGCACTCACAGTGCGTGACTGGTTTGCCAACGACGTTGACTTGAAGATCTCCCTTGCTCATGGAAGCGTTCTTGTCAAATCTGATTATCGTTCTGTTTTTCCAGTTTTGCACGGCACCTTGATTGACGAGGGTCAAAAAATCTTATCTGAAGCGACAGACAACTCCGTCTTTGTTTCTGCCGGAATACGTGAAATTCTCGGCCAATCCTATAACTTTGCTGCAGACCCCACCGCCGATAGTTACGAAGTCAACAGTATCAACGCGCACATCGAAGCAGAGTATCTCGAGGAATTAAGTCTGATACAGACCCTGATGGATCGAGCCGTGAAATGGAGCAAGCCCCACATCGTTACACTACTGGGCGAGACCGAAAAGTTCGTGGAGACCTTCATTGGATCTGTAACCACCCCTCGAATCATACAAAGCAGGGTTTTGCCAGATGATGACGGCCTGGAACTGTTGGTGAGAACTATTGCCCAGCATTGCAATATTGAACCGGAGATGCTTCTGAATAACAGAGGAACCGTTGATCATTTGGGAAAAGCGAACATCTCTACAACCGATTTGAACGATGCCCTTACCTCTTGGTGCGGATATATCAGAGCAGCCGCTGCTGTTAGGCCGTTAGTTTTGGTATTACGTGACTTACATCTAGCCAAACCTGAGGTGAGGAACGCCGTCCAGTCGCTGGCAGACCCGAACTACCCATTACCATTGGTGGTTGTTGTATCTGCACACCACGACCTGCTACGGTTTAGCCCAAACTGGGGAATCGGCAACCCGCACTCGACGTCAATTAAAATCGACGACACGCCAGAGAATACCAGCAACTACTTGCGCAAAAAGGTTACCTCCACGATATCGGAATACATCAGCGATGTTCCATCAATGGGAGTACATCGTCCGGAACTTCCTCAAAGTAGCTTCTATTCCGATTTTATTGACAACCCTGACTCCATGAACGTGTCGGCCTAGCACGAGAGCGTCGCTCTGTAGGTCGAGATTCTGTTCGACGGTGGAGACCCTGGCGTACCCGTATTTGTGGCCCACGGGGGCTAACCTTGCCAGAACTCATCGTTTCGGGTGGTTTTGGCGCGCCGGGTTTAGCCTACGTGTCTGGCACGGAATTTCAGCTGGTCGAGTTTCGACGCAATGTGGTGGCCGAGGTTGTGCCAGAAACGATCTTGGTCTCAACCGGTCAGCGCATCACCTAGTTCAGCGATTGTCGCTTGCCGGCAAGTGTTTGCCTATTGCAGGCGAGATTTGTTGTCAGGTCGAGATGTTGATCGGTCATGATGGGTCGATGTTGAAACAGGCTCTCGGGTTCGCTTTGTTGGGTGCCCGAGGTGCCTCTGCTTGCTGCCGTACCCGAAGAAGAAAGACACCATCCCAGCCTAGCGATCTCCCAGCGGACGGCTCGGGACCCCGGTGCACCGTAAAGGATCGACGGCCCCCAACCTCACCCACTGGACGCGAGGGCGTGGGGCTGGCTGGGATCGAGGCTGGAGGCGAAGTGGGCGCGCACGGCGTGGCAACGCTGGTCGAGTTCGGCGGCGTTGCCCGCTTCCGCGAGTTCAACTACGCAACGGTTTGTCGAAGAGCGAATCAGCAGAGCACATCGAAACCATGCAAATGGCCTACGAGGATGCGCGCAGGCGGTCGGAGGACCTCTTTCACAAGATGACCGAACTAGGAATGGCGGTCGGAGACGAACTAGATGACTAGGGACCCCTTCAGACTTGGCGAGTGGGGTCGAATCTCGACCACGACGTCGGGTGGCGTCAGCGTGGCGCGCGTTCGCATCAGAGATCAGGACGGTAAGCGACGACTGGTCGAAGCTCGTGGAAAAACCGCAGCCGAAGCGCGGCGGAGGCTTCAGGAAAAAGTTGTCAACCGCGAACCACCCCATCCTTCTCAGCGTGCTGAACTGAGCAAGACGTCCACGATGTCGGAGCTGTTCACCTACTGGATAGCTCAGAAGGCGAAAACTGTTTCGCCGCAGACAATAACGGGCTACAGGCAAGCATGGAACGCCTACTGCGCGGCAGCTGTAGGCGAGATCTTCATCCGTGAGATGACGGCTGGGAAGGTTGACTCTTTGATCAATTCGATCGGAGAGAGGACCATGAGTGGCGCTCGGATGTCGCGGATCGTGATGTCCGGCATGCTCGGTATCGCCGTACGGTTCGACTTCCTCAGCCACAATCCAGTTCGCGATACGCCGAGACCGACCCCAAAGAAGTCCGCTGTCCGCGCGCTGACTCCCGACGAGCTCGACGAATTACGCGAACGCGTGCAGAACTACTCTCGCCACCAGACCGTCGACGAATATGGGGTCGTACGGCCGAAGCTCGGACAACGACCCGGTGCCGATCTCGAGGACATTCTTATGCTCCTGATCGCCACAGGTGCTCGCATCGGTGAGCTCTTGGCTTTGAAGTGGGACCAAGTCGATCTGGACTCGCCGATCCCGACCGTCACATTCAGCGCAACTCTTGTTGTTCCGCGAGCGGCCGGCGAACGCCTCTTCCGTCAGAACTTCCGAAAGGGTGATGCACCTCCGCTTACCGTGGTGCTTCCGCCGTTCGCAGCCACAGCACTCCGACGTAGGCACGCTATGCCAACGTTTCAGAACCCGGAGAACGCGCTGTTCGTGACGGGCACCGGCAATTGGGTGTCGCCGGCGAACGTTCGGAGATCGTGGCGCGCTGCACGCGGCGACGACTTCGACTGGGTTACTCCTCACACCCTCAGAAAGACCGTAGCCACTCTGGTAAAAGAGACTTACGGGGTCGAAGCAGCTCAGATTCAGCTGGGACACGCCAACACGAGGGTCACCGAGGCGCACTATATCCAGCGAGTGACCTTGGCTCCAGACATGAGCGACGCGCTGAACAAGTTTGCGCCCAAGGCTTAGGCATCAATGTCCGGCTGAGCCGGTCGCGTGGACAGTTGGGCCTGGCCCAATCATCGGCAATTCTGGCCAGATCTCGGCAGGCGGGACCGATCGCGCTCGCCGCCACCTGGAACCGATCTGTCCTTGAACTTTCGAGACCATAAACGGACCGCAGGCGCGAAGACGACCTCCATGGGGCGCGCGGAGCTCCTAGCAGGAACGGAGCGAGCAACTCATCACTTTGCCCTCAAAGTGATGAGTAAGTGATGAGTTGGGGCAAAACCCCGCAAAAGCAAAACACCCCGCCTCCAGCTTTACGCTGGTGACGGGGTGTTTCGGTGTGCGCCATCAGGGATTCGAACCCCGGACCCGCTGATTAAGAGTCAGCTGCTCTAACCAACTGAGCTAATGGCGCCGATCCGCACCGCGTGTTCTCTGCGGTGCGGGAGAAACATTAACAGCAGATGCCGCCAGATGTGAAATCGGCTGGTCGGAGCACCTGCATGCGTCAGTTGAAGATCCGGCGAACCACGAGAACTGCCACCACTGCGCCCACTCCGAGGAGGGTGAACTTCACTGCCGGCTCGTTGAGCTTGGCCACCACGGACTGCTTGGTGTTGGCGACGATGTTCTTGGGGCTGGCACGGACGCTCAGCTCGTCCAGGGTGCTGGCGAGCTGATTGCGAGCGGCCTCGATCTCGCGCTCGATTCGGTCGGTGTCCTTGGCCACGTGTCCTCCAACTTGTTGCAAATAGTCTCGGTCGCAGTCGAGCCTAGAGCACGACGATATTTCGATACTCTCGTGCGGTGACCGAATACAGCAAGCTCGAGCCGGGCGACACCGCTCCGGCGTTCACCCTGCCCGATGCCGACGGCAACGACGTCTCTCTCGCCGACTACGCAGGCAAGAAGGTCTGCTTCGTCGACCCGAGCTCCACTTCCGGATTCCTCTACCCGACAGCGGGACTCATCGAGGACAACGTCATTTCCTCCGGTTCCGAGGCCGACATCTCCGCCGCCATGAGTCCGATCTACGCCGGCGGTCACGATGCATCGGCACTTGCAGTCAAGGCCGGAGACTGCGACGCCGGATTCGCCTTCGACACCATGGTCGACCGGACGATGATCGACAACGGCGAACTCGCACCGGGTGAGCTCAAGACGGTGTGGAAGTCCGAGATGATCGCCGGCTCGCTCTTCGCGGCCAACAACGAACTCGGTGCCGACGCCATCGCCAAGCTCGAAGACGTCTTCAGCGAGGGCATGAACTCGGATGCCTTCGTCGCCGACGGCATCTGCGCCGAGGAATGCCGCATCACCGACGAGGACGCCTGGGGCGTCGTCCCGGCGCAGGACAGCGACTACGACGGCGTGCGCACCGTGTGCGAGGTCACCGGCTCCGAGAAGTGCCAGGGCTGATGATGTCCGCACCGATGGACCGAGGCGATATGGTGGTCAGCGTTCGCAACGTCACCAAGACGTTCGGATCCACCACCGCGCTCAAGGACGTGAATCTCGATGTCCACCACAGCGAGATGTTGGTTCTGCTCGGGCTTTCCGGCTCCGGCAAGTCGACGCTGTTGCGGTGCATCAACGGCCTGCATCCCGTCACCTCGGGTAGCGTCACCGCCCTCGACATTCGCGTCGACCTCGCGAACCGGCGCCGGGTACGCGAACTGCGCCGAGATGTCGGCTTCATCTTTCAACACTTCAACCTCGTGGGCCGGTTGAGCTGCCTCGAGAACGTACTCGTCGGAGGTATCGGCCGCCTGTCGATTCCGCGCTACGGCGCAGCCACCTACCCGAAAGCGATGCGCGAGGAAGCGCGGGCGTGCCTCGACCGAGTCGGGTTGGCGGACTTCGCCGAACGGCGCGCCGACACACTGTCGGGCGGGCAGCAACAACGGGTGGCGATCGCACGCACCCTGATGCAGCGTCCGCGGATCGTGCTCGCCGACGAGCCCGTTGCGTCCCTCGATCCCGAGAACGCGGGCGTGGTGATGGATCTGTTGCAGCGAGTGTGCAGCGAGGAGAAGCTGACCGTGGTGTGCACCCTGCACCAGGTCGATCTCGCGCTCGGCTGGGCGCACCGCCTCGTGGGTCTACGAGACGGTCGGGTGGTGCTCGATCGCCCGGCCGCTGGTCTTCAGCGCGAGGACATCATGCCGATCTATCAGCGGATCGCGCCCGACCCCGGGAACAGAACCACGGTGGCACCGACATGACTGTCACCGTCGAACCGAAGCCCGCAAACGCTGCTACACAGAACGATCCGCGGCGACGACGATGGCTGTTCCCGGCGCTGGGCGTCGCCGCGCTCGTTCTCACAATGCTCTCGGCGGGGTACATCGACTTCGCGCCGACGACGTTGATCGACGGTCTCGAGGATGTCGGCAACCTGCTCGAGCGGATGCTGCCGCCTCGCGTCGACGACACCGGCAGGATCGTCTCCCTCGCACTCGACACCTTGCTCATGGCAGTACTGGGCACCGTGCTCGCAGCGATCGTCTCGGTACCGTTGGCGTTTCTCGCGGCGCGCAACACCTCGCCGCATCCGGTCCTCTACAGCATCGCTCGCGCCGTCATCACGTTCTGCCGGGCGATGCCGGACCTGCTGTTCGCAGTGCTGTTCGTCAGGGCGTTGGGAATCGGTGTGCTACCCGGAATCCTCGCCCTCGCACTGCATTCCATCGGTATGCTGGGCAAGCTGTTCGCCGACGCCATCGAAGAGACCGATGTCGGACCACGAGAGGCCCTCCGTGCCGCTGGGGCGGGCTACTACAGGGAAATGATCAACGCCGTTGTTCCGCAGGTCGTTCCGGCGTGGATCGGAGCCTTCGTCTATCGAATCGACATCAACCTGCGCATGTCGGTGGTGCTCGGCTTCGTCGGGGCAGGCGGTATCGGTTTCGCGCTGCAGGACGCCCTGCGGGGCCTGATCTACCCGCGTGCCCTCGGAATCGTGCTGGTGATCCTGGTGATCATCGCCGCGATGGAACTGGCAGCGATGGCTCTTCGTCGCATGTTGCTGGTGCCGTCCGCGGCGGGCCCGCAGCGCGATCGATTGATGCGAATCGGGGCGTCGGCCGTGCTCGTCCTCGCGATCGTGGCGTCGTTCGTGGTTCTCGAATTGGATCCACGCTCGCTGCTGACGTGGATCGGGCCGTCGATCGAGGTGTTCGGGCGAATGGTCCCACCTGACTTCTCTGCGCTGGGAGCGGACCTGTTCGACGCCGCCGTACAGACCGTCGCCATCGGAGTCGTGGCCACCGCAATCGGTATCGTATTGTCGATACCCGTCGGAGTCCTGGCCGCGCGCAACGCAACTCCGCATCCCGCGGTGTACTGGATCGCGAGATCGTGGATCCTGCTGGTTCGCGCCGTCCCCGAACTCATCCTGGCCGTCGTGTTCGTCGCAGCGCTCGGACTGGGCCCGGTGGCGGGAACGTGCGCACTGGCCATAGGATCCGTCGGATTCCTCGGCAAACTCGTCGCCGACGCGATCGAGGAGATCGATCCCGGTCCCCTCGAAGCTGTGGCGTCGGTCGGTGGCGGTTGGTGGAATCGGACGCTGAGTGCCGTTGTTCCTCAGGCCATTCCGTCGATGGTTGGCTCGAGCTTGTATCTGCTCGACGTGAACATTCGTACCTCCACCATCCTGGGGATCGTCGGTGCAGGCGGTATAGGCTTCCTGCTCTTCGAGTCGATTCGTACCCTGAACTTCGACGTCGCCGGTGCCATCGTTCTCGTCATCTTCGTCGTCGTGTACATCGTGGAAAGGATCTCCGGATGGATCAGGTCAATGTTGGTCTGACACGGGCCGCTGTCTGGACCGGCGACGGGATCGACATGTGGGACATCGAGATTCCTACCCTCGAGCCGGAAGATCTGCTGGTGCGAGTCGATCTGGCGACGGTGTGCGGTAGCGACTTGCATACGGTGTCGGGTCGACGGAACGGAGCGTGCCCATCGGTACTCGGTCACGAGGCCGTGGGCCACGTCGTCGCCGTCGGCGATGCCACGTCCATTGCAGCAGTGGGGGATCGGATCGTCTGGTCGGTCACCGTGTCCTGTGGTCGGTGCGACCGATGTATCTCCGGGTTCACTGCCAAGTGTTCGGCTGTGCGCAAGGTGGGGCACGAATCGGCTACGAGCGCATGGACGCTCAGTGGTTCCTACGCCCGGCACATCGTCCTTCCGCATGGAACCGCGGTAGCCCGGGTTCCGCACTCCATGCCCGACGCCGTCGCCGCGCCTGCTGCGTGTGCGACGGCCACGGTCATGGCTGCTCTCGATGCGGCAGGTGCACTCGAGAGCAAGAGGGTGCTGATCGTGGGTGCAGGAATGCTGGGGATCACTGCCGCTGCAGCGGGAGCCGAGCGAGGAGCAACGGTCCGCGTACTCGATCGAGACCCCGAAAGGCAACGGCTCTGTCGTGCATTCGGTGCCGATGAGGACGACGGTGCACAGACGGATGTGGCGATCGACTTCTCCGGATCGTCGTCGGCAGTGCAGGCCGCATTGGGCAGGCTCGACATCGGCGGACGGCTCGTGCTCGCCGGTTCGGTCGCGCCAGGTCCGCCGATCACCGTCGACCCAGAAGCGGTCGTGCGGAATTGGTTGACCGTCACCGGCATCCACAACTACGAGCCGCGGCACCTCCATCAGGCCGTTGCTTCCTACGCGACACCGGTGAGAAGTATCCGTGGGAATCCCTCGTCGAGGCGCCGGTGCCCCTGGCCGAACTCGCATCGGTGTTGCGGCCGACGCCGTCGGGAATTCTTCGGTCGTCGGTCGCTCCGTGAAGAGCGCAATTGGATTGCGTTTTCCGTAGCCGGGATACACCCCTATATGCCCGAAGGTGACACCGTGTTCGTATTGGCCGCGAGGTTGCGTCGAGCATTGGACGGCGCATCGTTGCGCGCCGGAACGCTGCAGGTGCCCGCGCACGCAGTGGAGAATCTTGCCGGGCGAATTGTCGTCGCCCATCGGACCCACGGCAAGCATCTGCTCACCGATTTCGATGACGACACGACGGTGCACACGCATCTGCGGATGAGCGGATCGTGGACGGTGGTGCGGGCCGGTCGGTCGATTCCGCAGCGGGTCCGACCCGACGTGCGGGTCCGGCTCGCCGTGGTCGACGGGCCAACCGCCTACGGAATTCTGCTGCCGGTCGTCGACTACGGATACACGCCGGACATGAACGCGCTGATCGCGCATCTCGGACCGGACCCGCTGCATCCGGCGTTCGACGCCGAGCGCGGTGTTGCCAACATCGCCGCCCAGGGAAGGCGGCCGATCATTGCGACGTTGCTGGACCAACGGGTGATCGCCGGGCCAGGAAATCTGTGGGCCAACGAGCTCTGCTTTCTGCGCGGGCTGTGGCCGTGGACGCCGTCGGGTGATGTCGACGCCCAGCGTTTGGTTGCGTTGCTCGAGCGAGCGATGCGTCATTCGGCGACAGTTCCGGGTGCGATGCAGGTGACCACGGGGGACACTCGCCGGGGCCGTGCGCACTGGGTCGCCGGTCGTGCCGGACAACCGTGCCTGCGGTGTGGAACGTCGATTCGGGTGGTCGCCGAAGTGGACGGTGACCCGGACAAGCGTCGAACGTGGTGGTGTCCGAGCTGTCAACCAGAGTAGTAGCGACGAGCGGTCGATCGCTGTTGTCTCAACGACATAACCGCCCGCGGGTACCGCGTGTTGCCTGCCGATACCACTGACAGCCATTCCTCGTGAGCTGCGAATCGAAACCCCGTCGGGTCGTCAGAAGGTCGAGTTCGTCGGGTGATCGGTGTCGATCAGGTCCTGAGCCACCTGGCGCAAAGGCTGATTCTGTTGCTGCGACAGCTTCGCGAGCAGCTCGAACGCCTGGACTGCATCGAGATCGTAGCGCTCCATGATCATTCCCTTGGCCTGACCGATCAGGTCGCGACTGGCCAGACCTGTCCGGAACTGCTCGTCGTCGCGGGCACTGAGCATTGCGATGGCGGCATGCGCTGCGAGGGCTTCGCCGATCGCGACCGCGTCGGTGTCGAAGGCCGCCTGCTCATCGCTGTAGAAAATCAACGCACCGAGGTCATCGGCATTGCTGTAGAGCTGAAACGCCGCCAAGGACTTGAATCCCTCGTTCACGGCCAGAACCGCGAACTCCGGCCATCTCGGCTCTGCTGTGAGGTCGTGCGATACGACGACGTCGAAGTGGCGAACCTCGGTGGGAATCGGGCCCTCGTCGAGCTCGTACTGCAGTCGACACAGCTTTTCCGCGAGGGGGTCGGTGGACGCTACGACGGTGCGAACACCCTTGCTCACAGTGGTGATGCAGCCGACGGTTGCCCCCGGGATGAGCCGGATGGCGGTGCGCAGAATTTCGCTCATCGTCTCGGGCACCGACCGACGGGTATCGCGCAGGGATCGCGCGAATTCGGCGAGCGAGGATGCAGGGGACGTTCCGGGAAGGTGTACATCGGTCGATGGTCGCGACATCACACGGTCCTCTCGCACAGGACCCCTGCCGTCGTTCGCCGGAGAGATCCACGATCATGCGCCTTTTGCTGGACGCCCGTACCGGCCGTACAGCCAGCGTTGTGCACTGTATACGCCTCCGCCGAGGGGTTGTTCGTCGAACAGCGTGAGGGCCGCCGATCACCTGATCGACGGCCCTCACCGGAATGCGAATTACTTGAAGGTGTCCTTGATGTTCTCGCCGACCTTCTTCACGCCTGCCGAACCCTGGTCCTTCTTACCCTCGGCCTCGAGGTCCTTGTTGTCGGTGGCCTCGCCGACAACTTCCTTGGCCTTGCCGATAGCGTCTTCTGCTGCGTTCTTGGCCTTGTCGATGAAGCTCATGTGAGTCCCTTTCTCGTTTCGTGCGGTGTCAGAGATTGGTCGAAGCTCGAACCGAAAAGCGCACGCCGAGTCGTTGAGATCTGAGTCACACCGGATGCGCACTCGGGCGACGTTTCCAGCAGCGTCGTGGCGGATACATTCGATCGATGGTGGTCGGCAAGGTGGACAGCTTTCAGCGCAGGCACCCGTCGGCGGGTTTTCCGCTCGCGGTCGTGTACAAATTTCTCGACGACAGAGGTGGGTATCTCGCGGCTCTCATCGCGTACTACTCGTTCCTCTCGTTGTTTCCGTTGTTGCTGCTCTTCACCACCGTGTTGGGAATCGTGCTGGCCGGCGACCCGGACCTGCAGACCCGCATCATCGATTCGGCAATGAGCCAGATCCCGGTCATCGGTGATCAACTCGGTCAGCCGGATCGACTCAGCGGCGGAACAACCGCCATCGTCATCGGCGTGGTGGGGTCGCTCTACGGCGGACTCGGAGTGTCACTGGCCGCGCAGTACGCGATGAACACCGCATGGTCCGTCCCGCGAAACGAACAACCGGATCCGATCAAGGGTCGGCTGCGCGGGCTGGTGCTGCTCAGTACCGTCGGCACCGCCATCATCGGCCTGACCGTTCTCAACGGCGTCGCGTCCTCGGGCGTGTTCGGCTTTGCCGGCGGTGCACTGGCACTCGTCGGAGCGGTCGTGGTCAACGCGGTGGTCTTTACCGCCGCGTTCCGAATCGGAACCGCTCGCGCCCTGAGTGTGCGCGAGGTTCTGCCCGGCGCTGCGATCGCCGCGGTGATCTGGCAGGCGCTGCAATCGTTCGGCGGCATCTACATTCGCTATGTCGTCGGCAATGCCAGCGCCAGCAACGGGATATTCGCGATCGTCCTCGGCCTGCTCGGTTTTCTCTACGTCTCGTCGGTGCTGATCGTGCTGTGCATCGAAATCAATGCCGTGCGCGTCGACCACCTGCATCCCAGGGCACTGCTGACTCCGTTCACCGACAACGTCGAGCTCACCGAGGGTGACAAGAACTCCTACACCGGGCAGGCAGAAGCGCAGCGTAACAAGGGATTCCAGGACATCACGGTTACCTACGACGAGCCGGATTCCGTTGTGGGCGAGGACTCGCCGAGTAAGGGAGCCGAGTGATCGAGGCGGCGCAAACGCGCGCGCGTTCGTCAGGTGCGAGTGGATTCGCCAGCCCGGCGGGCACTATTTTGCGGGCGGATGGCAAGTGCGCGCGCGTTTGCGGGGACTGGGGGGCGAGAACCGGGACGGCGAGAACCGGGCCAACTCAAGTGATACCGTCACGAACCGGTCAGCCGGTCGGTGAAAAAGAATCCTGGTTTGTTTCGGCGAAAGCGCATGCGCAAGCGCTTGTATGCGTCTTTGGCTCCTGCAATCGAGCGACGCGACCGCGTGGCCGGGGACAAGGGAGTCCACATGTTCAATCACCGTCGGAAGTCCGCGCTGACGATCGGGACCGCGCTCATGGCAGGCTCGCTCGTGCTCGGTCTGACCGCCTGCAGCAGTTCGGATTCGGACAGCGTCAAGGTCGGGCTCATCACCAAGACGGATTCCAATCCGTACTTCGTGAAGCTGCGCGAGGCAGCGCAGGCGCAGGCGGATTCCAGCGGAGCCGAGCTGGTGGCTCTGGCCGGCGCATTCGACGGTGACAACGAGGGCCAGGTCGCGGCGATCGAGAACCTGGTCGGCCAGGGTGTGAAGGGAATTCTGATCACCCCGAACTCGTCCACAGGAGTCCTCGACGCGATCGAGAAGGCACGTGACGCCGGCGTCGTCGTCATCGCCCTCGACACAGCAACCGACCCCGAGGACGCGGTCGACGCCACGTTCGCCACCGACAACAAGGCTGCCGGAGTGAGCCAGGGCGAATGGGTCAAGGGCACGCTCGGAACCACCGCACCCCAGGTCATCATGCTCGACGGCACCGCGGGCGGCACGGTCGACACCTTCCGTCACGACGGGTTCCTCGAGGGCATGGGCCTGACCGACAGTTCGCCCGAGATCGTCGGCCAGGAGAACACCAACGGCGATCAGACCAAGGCGCAGACCGCCATGGAGAACCTGCTGCAGCGCGCGCCGGGCGTCAATGCGCTCTACACGATCAACGAGCCCGCAGCAGCCGGTGCGTACCAGGCGATTCAGTCTGCAGGACGCGCCGATCAGATCACCATCGGCTCGATCGACGGCAGCTGCACCGGCATCGCGAACGTCAAGTCCGGCGTCATCGGCGCGACGGTGCTGCAGTTCCCGGCGAAGATGGCCGAGCAGGGCGTCGATGCTGTGGTGAAGTTCGCCGAGGACGGCACCAAGCCCAGCGGCTTCAACGACACCGGCTCGCAGTTGGTCACCGACCAGCCCGTCGACGGAATCGATTCGCAGGACACCGCATGGGGCGAAGAGAATTGCTGGGGCTGATCGCGACGCACCGGCGAACACAGGGATCTGATTCGTGAGTACCGATACCGCAGCCGAGCCCAAGACTCCGAGCCGGTTCAACGTGGGGACCATTCTGCGTGAACCGCTGCTCGGGCCGATGGCCGCGCTCCTCATCGCCGTCATCGTCTTCAGCTCGATCTCGAGCTCGTTTCTCAACCCGCAGAACGTTTCTCTGATCCTGCAGCAGTCGGTGGTCGTCGGCATTCTGGCCGTCGGCCAGACGCTGATCATCCTCACCTCCGGTATCGATCTGTCGATCGGCGCGGTGGCGGTGATGGGTTCCATCGTGATGGCGCAGTCGGCCGGCGCGAACGGTCCGGTGGTCGCACTGGGTTCGACGCTTGCCGTCTGCGTTGCGTTCGGTGCGATCAACGGCGGATTGGTCACGGTTCTGCGACTACCACCGTTCATCGTCACACTCGGCACGTTCACCGCGATCCAGGCGGCCACCAGGTTGCTGGCCGGCTCCGAGACGTACCAGGTGCCGAGCGGACCGCTGACGCTGTTGGGCAACTCGTTCAAGATCGGTAGCTTCTCCACGACGTACGGCGTGGTGGTGATGCTGCTGGTGTACGCCGTGATGTGGTACGCGTTGTCCCAAACCTCATGGGGCAGGCACATTTACGCGGTCGGCGGTAGCCGCAGGCCTCGGATCGCTCCGGCATCAAGTCCGGTCGCGTGCTGTTCTCGGTGTACATCGCTACGGGAGTCATCGCGGCGATCGCGGCGTGGGCAGCGCTCGGACGGATCCCCAACGCCGATCCGAACGCGTATCAGAATGCCAACCTCGAGTCGATCACCGCGGTGGTCATCGGTGGAACCAGTCTGTTCGGTGGACGCGGCACCGTCATCGGCACCCTGGTCGGAACACTGATCGTCGGTGTTCTGCGCAACGGACTCACTCAGGCAGGCGTCGACAGTCTGTACCAGAACATCGCGACCGGCATTCTCGTCATCGTCGCGGTGGCCGTCGATCAGTTCGCACGTAGGAGGTCACAGTGAATGCCCCCCTCGCTCTGGAAGCGCGTGGTCTGGTCAAGACCTACGGCAGCGTGACGGCCATCAACGGCGCAGATTTCGAGTTGCGGGCCGGTGAGGTGCTGGCGGTGATCGGCGACAACGGCGCCGGAAAGTCCAGTCTCATCAAAGCGTTGGCCGGTGCCGTGATTCCGGATTCGGGTGAGATCCTGATGAACGGATCGCCCGTGTCGTTCAAGAACACCCGCGACGCACGCGCGGCAGGCATCGAGACGGTCTATCAGGACCTGGCCGTCATTCCGGCCCTCGACATCGCGTCGAACGTGTATCTCGGTCGAGAGATCAAGCGCAAGGGGCTCAGCGGCAGTCTCTTTCGGCGTCTGGACATGCCGAGGATGCGGGAGGAGTCCTCGAAGCATCTGCAGGACTTGAAGATCGGTATCAAGTCGGTCAATCAGGCCGTCGAGACGCTCTCCGGTGGTCAACGTCAGGGTGTGGCCGTAGCGCGGGCAGCAGCGTTCGGACGCGGAGTGATCATCATGGACGAGCCGACTGCCGCACTGGGTGTGCGGGAGTCGGGCATGGTGATCGATCTGATTCGCACGATCCGCGACCGGTGCATACCGGTGGTGCTCATCAGCCACGACATGCCGCACGTGTTCGAGGTCGCCGACCGGATTCACATCCACCGCCTCGGCAAGCGGGCGGGTGTCGTGAATCCGAAGAACCGCACCATGTCCGAGGTCGTCGCGCTCATGACCGGCGCGGAGGAGCCGACCGACGATGAACGCGCCGGCGTCTGAATCGACAAGTCCGGTCGGTGTTTTCGTCGGGCTGGCGACACTCGACATCATCCATCGAGTGTCGGCAGCGCCGGCACCCAACCAGAAGATCACCTCGAGCGCGCAGTTCGTCGCGGCGGGAGGTCCTGCTGCCAACGCGGCAGTGACGTTCGCCGCGCTGGGTGGAACGGCAGTGCTCGTCACCGCGCTCGGAAACGATCCGGTGGCAGCGCTGGTCAAGGCCGACCTGGCGGCTTTCGGAGTGCGGGTGATCGACGCCGCCGAGGGCTTCACCAGGTCCGTTCCCGTCTCGGCGGTGACGGTGATCGAATCGACCGGCGACCGATCGGTCGTATCGGCCGACGCCGTGAATTCCGACGCCTCGCCGCCGGAGGATCTCGCGGCCGTCGTTGCCGGTGCCGACGTCGTTCTGGTCGACGGGCACCACCCCCTGATCGCCTGCGCCGCCGCGGAACATGCGGCGGCGCGGGTTACCACGTTGGTCGTGGACGCCGGTCGCTGGAAACCGGTGATGAGCGAGCTGATTCCGCACGCCACGGACATGGTGTGCTCGGCGGATTTTCGTGCCCCCGGGACCTCGGACACGGCTACGACTGCCGCGGACCTCGTTGCATCCGGTGTGCGTACCGTCGTCACCACCCACGGCGGCGAGCCGGTCGAGTGGTGGTCCGAGGGTTCGTCGGGATCGGTCGATGTGGAGCCGGTTGCAGTGGTCGATACTCTGGGTGCAGGGGATGCGTTCCACGGCGCGTATGCCTACTACTCCACGCAGCCAGGCTCGCTTTCCGAGCGCATCGACAGGTCGGCTCACGTTGCCGCACTGCGCTGCTCGGTGATCGGCCCCAGAGCATGGCTACACGAACTTTCCATCCGCGGACTCGAAAGCGACAACGGTGACCATTGACCAGGACGTACAGGAAGCCACCCTCTCCGAACTCGTGGAGCTGGCGCGAACGCTGGCCGTACCCGGTGAGCGGCGGATACTCGGCCTGACCGGTGCGCCGGGTGCCGGAAAATCGACTGTGGCACAGCAACTCGTCGATGCGCTCGGGCCTGAGCTCGCGGTGCTGGTTCCGATGGACGGATTCCACCTCGCCAACGAGGTGTTGATCGAGCTGGGCCGGCTCGATCGCAAGGGTGCCCACGACACGTTCGACGACGGCGGTTACGCGCGGTTGATCGCGGCCGTTCACGATCAGCAGCCCGGTGGTCCCATCGTGTACGCGCCGAGATTTCGCCGAGAGATCGAGGAGTCGATCGGATCCTCGATCCCGGTCCCGCCGACTGTCCCCCTGGTCATCACCGAGGGCAACTACCTGCTGATGGAGTCCGACGCGTGGCCGGCGGCGCGGGCGATGATCGATGAAGTCTGGTTTCTGGCTCCACACACGAGGGTTCGGCACGAGCGGCTGGTGGCCCGGCACGAGGCCTACGGAAAGTCGCACGAGGACGCGGAGTTCTGGGCACTGGGATCGGACGAACGCAACGCCGAATTGATCGGGTCGACCGCACGCCGCGCCGATCGAATCCTTCGGCTGACATGACGATTCCGCAGAGCCACGAGACCCGACAGCGCTGGGCCGACTGATATGCCCACGATGGACGATGTCGCACGCCTGGCAGGGGTATCGGTTTCGACCGTCTCGCACGTGCTCAACGGAACACGCAACGTCAATCCCGCCACCCGGCAACGCGTCGACGCGGCGATTGTCGAGATCGGGTACCGCCGCAACGTCGTCGCTCGATCGCTCGCGGCAGGTCGGACTCACACCGTGGGACTGTCCATCGCCGCGCTCACCAACCCGTACTTCGGCAGCCTGGTCCATGCCGTCGAGGAGCGGTTGTCCGAGGCCGGATACGTGCTGATCCTCGGTGATTCGCACGACGAGCCGCGGTCCGAGCGCAGGGTGACGGACTCGTTGCTGGACCGTCAGGTCGACGGCATGATTCTCGCGCCCGCGGCGGGCTCCGAATTCTCCACGATTCCCGAGATCGTGCGCAGTGGAACGCCTCTGGTGTTGATCGACCGGATGCTGGACGTCTCCTGTGATCAGGTGGGTCCGGAGAACGACGCGTCGGCGTACGAGCTCACGACTCATCTCCTCGACGCCGGACATCGACGCATCGCGATCGTCCGTGGCATCGAAGGGATCTCCTCCACGACAGAGCGATTCGACGGCTATACCCGCGCACTGGAGGATCGAGGAGTAGAACTCGACCCGCGACTGATTCTCGACGGTCGGTCCAACGTCGAGGTGGCCGAGTCTCGGGTGCGTGAGCTCATGTCGGGTCCTGATCGGCCGTCGGCTCTGGTGTCGATGAACAATTCGATGACCATCGGATCGCTGAAAGCGGTTCGCGGCCTGGGTTTGTCGATTCCCGCCGACCTCGCCTTCGTCTGCTACGACGACTTCGAGTGGTCGGATCTGTTCGAGCCCCGGCTCACAGCGGCGGCTCAGGACGTGCAGACGATCGGCCGAACCGCAGCCGACCTGGTTCTCCGGCGCATCGAGGGGCACGAGGACAAGCCCCGATCGATCCGAGTACCGACCACCTTCACCCACCGAAATTCCTGCGGCTGCACTGCACCTCGAGCCGACATGCCGGCCGCACCCGAAAGATAGGACAGCTCATGCCGATTGCCAGTCCGGACCAGTATGCCGCCATGCTGGATCGCGCCAAGGAAGGTGGGTTCGCCTACCCGTCGATCAACGTCACCGGTTCGCAGACACTCAACGCAGCCCTCCAGGGATTCGCCGAAGCCGAGAGTGACGGGATCATTCAGGTGTCGGTCGGTACCGCGCTCTATCTGTCCGGCAACGCCGTGCAGAACCGTTTCGCCGGATCCAAGGCTCTCGCGCAGTACGCCCACGAGGTGGCGCAACACTATTCGATCTCGGTGGCTCTGCACACCGATCACTGCCCCGCCGAGAATCTGGACGACTGGGTGCGGCCCCTGCTGGCCGACGCGATCGAACGACGCGGCCGCGGGCTCGACCCGCTGTACCAATCGCACATGTGGGACGGTTCGGCTGTGCCGCTGGACGAGAACCTGCGTATCGCACGCGAATTGCTCGATCTGTCGATGGAGGCGAACACGATCCTGGAAATCGAGGTCGGCGTCATCGGCGGCGAGGAGGACGGGGTGTCACACGAGATCAACGAACAGCTGTACTCGACGGTCGACGACGCGCGCGCCACGATCGCTGCGCTGGGCGCGGGGGAGCGCGGTCGGTACATGACGGCCTTGACCTTCGGCAACGTGCACGGCGTCTACAACCCCGACTCGGTGCACCTACGACCCGAGATCCTCGACGAGATCCAGTCCGTCCTCGGAGCCGAGACCGGTAAGGACAAGCCCTTCGATCTGGTGTTCCACGGCGGATCGGGATCGAGCGCTGCAGACATCGCCTCCGCCGTCGCCAGCGGGGTGATCAAGATGAACATCGATACCGACACCCAGTACGCGTTCACCAGATCCATCGCCGGTCACATGATCGGCAAGTACGACCAGGTCCTCAAGGTCGACGGCGAATACGGAAACAAGAAGGCGTACGACCCCCGATCCTGGGGCAAGCCGGCCGAGACGGCGATGGCGGCTCGGGTGGTCGAGGCGACACAGATGCTGGGCTCGGCAGGGCGCACGATGCGCTGAGAATTCCTTTCGCCGAGTGTGTCGAAATCTGTGGACCGGTTCCGTCCCAGGGGCGAATGCGGCAAGAATGGCCGCATCGAACGTCAGGAGACACCATGGCCAAGTACCTCATGCTCAAGCACTACCGCGGCGCTCCGGAGCCGATCAACAACGTCCCGATGGACCGGTGGACCCCGGCGGAAGTGGACGCCCACATGCAGTACATGAACGATTTCGCCGCGCAGCTCGAAGCCACCGGTGAGTTCGTCGACGCCCAGGCCCTGGCCCCCGAGGAACCTGGGTCAGCTCCGGCGGTGAGGGCAAGCCACCGGTCACCGACGGTCCGTTCGCCGAG
>NZ_BAOX01000003.1:0-77264 GCF_000813105.1 Rhodococcus sp. BS-15
GTGGTGACCGGCGGCCATGGCGGCAAGGCATCCCGCCTGCCAACGCGCCTCGGTCGGCTTGGTCAGAAGCATCCCCGAGGGCAGGTGAACGCATTGGGCGATGAGCAGAACCGCAAAGGCTCCGGCGAGTGCCGACGGAATGTCGATGGTGTTCCCCGAGAGCACATCGGCAAGCCGGGGACTGAGTAACACCAATGGGATCGCCGCGACCATCGCGACTAGTCCGAATCCCAAGGTCGACATCAACCAGAGACGGACCGTGTGTTCGGCAGCCGCACGGCGTTTGACGAAGATCGGCCAGAATGCCAGTGCTGCTGTGGAGAATACCGACCAGCACAGTCCGTACAGCTGCGCCATCAGCGCGTATCTGCTCAATTCGAGAGGAGTGGACAGGTGCGAGAGCACGATTCGCTGGGCTTGCAGCCCGAACGGAATCCCGACGCTCACGACGAACAGCCACAACGATCCTTCGAGTAGGCCTTTCGTCGGCAGCGCCACTGCCGCCTTCCGAAACACCGACAACCCCAGACCTGACACTCTCAATGCGATGACAGTTCCCATGAGGTTTCCGAGGAGGGCTCCGACCAGCGGCGGCAGCACGTACCAGATCCCCTGAACGCCAGTGGCATACATTCCCGAGGTGACCACCAATGCGAACAAGGAGTTGCTCACCATCACCACGACGATCAGTTGTGCGCGGTCCACGCCGATCAGGATGCGCAATCCCAGTCCCGCCGGAATTGTCACACCGAACAGGGCAACGGCGATGGTGATGACGAGCCTGTCCTCTGGGCCGGTGGTGGTTCCGATCAGGCGCCCCACCCGTCGAACATCATCACCACAACGGCGACGCCTGCAACGACGACGGTCACCCGGGCCAGGATTCGGTATGCGCGGCGGATCACTGCCAGCGCGTAAGCGTCGTTGATGGGGTCCCGTGACCTCGCAGTCGCACTCGTCACCACGGCTCCGATCCCGAGATCGGCAAAGGGCAACAGCAGTCCGACTGTGGCCACGAGAGCCACCACGCCGTAGGCCGAGGGACCGGTGGCCCGAATAACGAGCCCGGCGCTGACGAGCCCGGCGACGGCGACGATGGGTGTGCCGACAATTCGGAACAGGGTACTGAGGATCACGGCCCTGCGTTCGACTGCGTCCAGGCCCGCGCCGGAGACGACGTCGTCGTCACCGTCGATCTCGCTCGGTCTGCGGTGGCGTCCACCCATCACCGACCACCAACTCGTGTGCGACGCGAGAGCATCGACCGCGCGCGCTGCTTGGATCGTGCGGCGTATTCGATCACGTGGGATGCCAGAGCGGTGACATCTCGACGTCCCCACGGGTAATACCCCGCGAAATCCCAGGCGCGGCGGATGTCGGCGAAGTGTTCGTGTTGGGGACGGACGCTTCCGGCTCCGCTGGCGTCGAACTCGCACAACACGTCGTCGATGACGATCGGACGTTCTCGTTGCGCTGCCCTCAGCATGTACAGGTGGTCGGCAGCGAGTCCGAAGTCGACGTCGTAATGCCCGAGATTGCTGACCAAGTTCATCCCGAACAAGGCCGCCTGGTGGGGAATGGGCCGGATCCCGAGGGCGAAGTTCCGCAACTCGAACGGGCTGTATCCCCACTCCAGTCCCTCGCGGAGTGGGTCGCCGACGATGCGGGCACGGCCGTACCCCCATCGATCTCGGACGGCTCCGGCTGCGTTCAGAGCTGCCATGCCGAGCGCGGCGGAGTCCCGGGCTGCGAAGCAGTCACCGGAATGCATCAACCACACCACGTCTCCGGTGGCTCGGTCGATGCCCTGGTTCATTGCGTCGTAGCGGCCGGCGTCTGGTTGTGACTGCCAGTACGACGGGCGTGCGTCCTCGAGCATCTTCGCCACGTCGTCACCTGAGCCACCGTCGATGACGATGTGCTCGAGAGGAGAGTACGTCTGTTCCGCGACGCTGCTCAGCGTGCGGGACAACCCACCTGGATCCTGGTAGCTGATGGTGATCACACTCAGCGTGGCGTCAGCGGGCATGGGCTCGCACCTTCCACAGCGCAGTTCTACCGAACTTGGCAGCGGCGTAGACCATCGCGGGAAGTCCTGGCCTGCCTTCCGAGAAGCCGTTGACCACTGACTTTCGGATTCCGCGGAGCGATTGTGCCGACGCGGCCGCAGTCACCGCACTGAACAGGAAGTAGTCTCCTCGCACGCGGGCCGTCGCATCACGGAGGTGTTCGCGACCCCATTCGATGTATTTCTCGGACACGTCCACGGATCTGCGCGATACAGAGTTATCGCTCACGTTGTAGATCGAAAAGCATTCCGGCACATGCTTGATCGCAAGATCAGGGACCTTGCGCTGGAGTTCGATCAACCATCCTGGTTCGTCGTGGATGGACTCCGGCGCGTAATTGAGAGGAACCTCGAACGCGAGCTCCCGCGGAAAACACAGCGTGCTGCTTTGCAGCATCGCGTCACCGAGAGTGAAGCGATGGAGGGTGAACAGGTAGTCGGCGACGGATTGGTGCTCACCGATGAGGGTCCTGGGCCATATTTTCTCGCGGCGACCGGGCTCCCGGACGGCGCACTTGCAGGTGACCACCCAGCGGCTGCCGTCTACCCCCGAGACCTCAGCCAGTTGACGTTCGAGTTTGTAGGGATGCCACAGGTCGTCGTCGTCGAGCAGCGCAATAATGTCGCCCGTTGCCTGCTGAATTCCATATTGACGAGCATTGGCACCGCCCGATCCCGGTCCGGTGTGCACGACGCGGATTCTGTCGTCGTCGGGCAGAGTCAATTCCTCCGCGGTGTCTGCCACCACGATGATCTCGAGGACGCGGGCAGATTGGGTCAAGGCGCTGTCCACGGCATCGGCCAGGGTCGACCTGCCGATCGTCGGAATCACCACGGTGATGGTGGAATGAGAGTTCATCGCTTCTCCTCAGTCCTGCTGCGACTGTGAGACGTTCGGTTGTCCCGCAGCAGACGCATGAGTAGGTGTGCGTCTTTGGTGGAGTCGTTGTGCCGCCCGTTGGAATGCACTGCAACGCAACAGCATGCGAGGCAGGCGAACACTGCTGGGAGGTTGTAGGACCACGGCGAGAAGAGCAGATCCCAGATTGTCTGAATCCCGAGGTACATCATCAACGGGGTCCACACGCCTGCGGAATCGGCGACGAAGATGAGCCGGTAGCAGGCCCACAGCAGCCATAGCGGCAGCAGGGCGGCCAACACCCCGGCTTCGGCCCACGATCCGAGCAGCACCGAGTGCAGGGATATCGATCCGTCGCTGAGCTTCCACGCGTATTCGTAGGGAAAGGACCTGTCGAAACCCAGCGACATGGCGGCGTGCTGCGCGTCGACGTAGGCATCGCGCGAGATGTTGTTCGCGTTGCCCCATCCCAGTAACGGTCGCTGCACGATCGCGGTGAGGGAAAGCGGCGGCTCCGTGCGCCCCGCGAGGAGCATCGGCACCGAGCCGTCCGACTGCATCAGCACCTTGTCGCGGAGCGCTCCGCCGAGCAGTCCTTCACGCGCCGCGAATTCGAGCGTCCATGTGAATCCCACAGCGAAGACCCCCAGAGTCACCACCCGGGTGATGAGAGACAAAGTGCCGCGGCGGTACTTCGAGAGCACGAGAAGCAGCGCAGCTGCGCAACACACCACGGCGTGCGACCGGAAGTTCAGCACCAGGCTCAGTGCGCCGAGCGCCAGCAGTGCCGTCACCACCTGCGGTGTGCGGACTCGGCATGCTGCCAGGGCGTACAGCACCGCGATGGTGGCCGAGGGTGCGACCCCGTACTTCCAGAGATCGACGACACCGCCTGCGGAGGTGAGGAAGGTGCCGATCACGACGTAGAAGAACACCGAGCCGGAGGCGATGCCCAGCAGCACCGTGGCGATCCGCTCGATATCGCCTGCCAGCACCGTGATTCCGCAGAAGTACAACGCGAACGAGCCGAAGGCGAAGACATTGGGAGAGAGGTAGCTGGTTTCGTTGACCCATGCGGAGGCGAAATAGGCAGCGGTGCCGATCACCGCAAACACCAGCGGAGTAGCAGTTCTACGCCGCGGTCCCGGCAGCAGGTAGGCCAATCCGATTGCGACACAGATGACGGAGAATCCAGTGACCGTGAAGTTCATCAGCGGCAGCGCAGACGTTCCGCCCAACATGAAGAGCCAGGCACGCTCGGGGAGTCTGAGAACTGCACCGTGGCGCTCGGCAGCGCGGCCGACCCGCGAGGGGCCTGACATGCGCGCGGGTGCGGCGCGAACGGCACGTTTGGGTACCGGCTCTTCCCTCAAGAACTCGGCCTCCGGAAACACCGTCGCATGCAACCGATCGGAACGAACTCGGTGATAAGCCACGCTCATCGGCACATACCCCATCCATTCCCCCCGAAGTGCCTTTGGAGCAGTATTTCCGCAGCCTAGCGCGAGAATTAATCGAATGCAGCACATATGGAATTAGAAGCTAAATCGGCGGTTTTATTTGCGACCAGTTCCCGATTGCCGCGCCATTCCATGGAAGTTCATCGAAGAAATTCGGTCAAAACCGGCCGCCCCACATGAAGCCGAGACAAGAAAGCTGCATGTTCCCTGTTTCAGATTCTTTCGGTATCCAAATCAGTTGGCAAGCAGCGCTTACGCGCAGCCGGAACTCCCGCATAAAAACCGTTGGGTACACAGTCCGAGGCAACGACGCTCCCGGACGCAATGACGCACCCGTCGCCGATACTGACACCTGGCAGAACCGTGACTCGCGCACCGATCCAGCAACCCGCACCGATAACGATCGGTAGGTTCTCCTGCTTGCCCGCACGATCGAATTCTCCGCCGATCTCGTGCCCACAAGTGACAAACATCGATTGATAACCGATCCGGGTATCTCGGCCGATCGTCACATCCGATCCCAGATCGAAAAAGCAGCCGTAGTTGACGAAAGCACGCTCCCCTACGGCCAGCCCCCGCCAAGCACCGAGAAACACCCCGGCGTTCATCAATGCAGCAGGGTGGATGTCATGTCCGGCTCTGCGTAGCAACGCATTTCGGAACTTTCGGGGCACTGCGCCACTCGCGACGAATCGATTCAGGACGACATCACGAAGCACTTGATCGATTTCACCGAACAGAATTTTTCGCTGCAGGTTCATTGCAACAGAGTATCGTCGGCCACCCACCATCGTCGCGAGGCGAAACACCAAGGCGCGGTGCTGGAAATACGGCCGGTATTCCGGTGCGCAACACAGGATTCGCGCACGTAGTCGACACCAGGATTGTTTCATGGGCCGGATCCCCGGAACACTGCAGCACAAGCGATGGCAACGGGCTACGATTCGCCGAACAACCGACCTGTCTGTTTCCATTCTGCAGACTCACCGTGAGGAACGGGGATGACCACGACCCACCCGTCGCCGAGCCCACGCCGACACAGACGTCGAATCACCGCTTCCACAAAACGCGTGGACATTCAAGGTCTCCGCATGGTGGCGGTTCTGCTGGTAATAGTCGACCATCTCGCCGGTTGGCCGCAAGGGGGTTTCATCGGCGTCGACGTCTTCTTCGTCGTGTCCGGCTTTCTCATCACCGGCCTGTTGCTGCGGGAGTACGACAAGACGGGTTCGATCTCGTTTGCCGGTTTCTATCGTCGCCGAATCCGTAGAATCGTGCCGATTGCGACGCTCGTGCTCGTACTGACCTCCGCCACCGGCGCGTTGGTCTACGCCTCGAGTCGCGCGGCATCGATAGGGATGGATGCAGTGTGGGCGTTCTTCTTCGCGTCGAACTGGAGGTTCGCGATCGAGGAAACCGACTATTTCAATGCAGACGCGGCTGTTTCGCCCTTGCAGCACTACTGGTCGCTGTCGGTCGAAGAACAGTTCTACTTCGTCTGGCCGGCATTGATGTTCGCTATCGGCTTGCTGGTAGCGCGCCGGTCTTGGCACAGCAACGTCAAGCGTGTCATCTCGGCCGCGGTGATGGGGTCGATCGTTGCCGCATCGTTCGTGTGGGCACTCCACGACACCGCGACCGACCAATCGTGGGCATACTTCTCCACCTTCACACGAGTATGGGAGCTGGGGGTCGGCGCATTACTGGCAATCGGGGCAGAATGGATTTCGCACTTACCTCACGCGACTTGAGCGCCCCTGGCCTGGTTGGGGCTCGGAACCATCGGAGTGGGTGCTGTCCCGTCGCCGGCCCTTGCTGAGATGCTTGGTGCGAACGCGATCTGATACGAAAGCCCTTTTCATTCGTCTGACCATGGATCGTAATCTCGTCCTCGCCACACGCTCGTTGGTGCCAAGTTCCACGCGACCTTGTCTTCGTGATGCCCCGCTCGCCGACTTATTCAGCCAAGTCCCCCTTGCACAACATCACACAGCGCTGCTGCGGCAGATCGCGCGGGCGCGTCGTGGTCGTCCACGTCGGCGCGGGCCACGACGTCACGCAGCGTCTGGCGGGTAGAGTGATTGAGCTCGCACGTCAGAATGTCGCCGTTCGATGCGATTGCACCGAACATCGTGCGGTTCTTCACCGGGTCGCAGTTGCCGACGGGACGGCACCACCACTCGATGATCCCGTCGAAAAGAACCAGTGCGCCGCCTGTTGCGACTGTGACGTTTCAGTTGGCGTCGGGGGTGCCGCCGTTGATCGACTTGACCGCTTCGGCGTCGAGGGAAACGGGAGAATAAGTCTCGTTAAGTTCGATAGCAGATGCGACCAAACTGGGCTCTACGGCATGATGCACTGCATGGCTACACCTGAGAGCAGAACCAAGCCAAAGCTATCAGTCTCGTCTCGGAACAGACTGTTTCTTCTCGCGGCGCTACTGGCGGTGACAGTTTTGCTAATCGCGGGTGGACTCGCCTACGACAGCCAACGAACCGAAGCCGCACGGACGGCTGTGGCTACGACGTACGTTATGCCACCTGACCCGACGGGGCCTCAGTTCACGCTCCCAGAAGATCCCAGGCTGCTGATTCTTGGTGACTCATATACATATGGTGCAAACGCGCGGCCGCGTGAACAGGGATACGCATTTATCGTTGCTCGCGAACTCGGCTGGCCAAGCGAAGTCGACGGTATCGGTGGTACCGGATTTACCTGGGCAGGCGGACCGGACGGCGCGAACCGCAACGATTACATCAGCCGGATCAACCGACGAGCCGCCGATCCAAATGCTTTCGCCCCGAACGTCCTTCTCATCCAGGGCGGACAAAGCGACCACCGCGCTGACCCTGACGCCTGACGGGCAAGGTAACCGAGACCATCAATGTTGCTCGTGCCGTGTGGCCGGGTGTGCAGGTCGTAGTGATGGGGCCGTCTCAGCCAATGCCTGGTGGAGCTCTCCTAAAGCGAGTGTCGAATCCGATCTTGCGTGCCGCCCTCTCCGAGCAGGTCCCGTTCATAAACCCTCTCGGCGCGAGCTGGTTCACGGACACAAATAGTAAGCAGTACTATGGGAACGCCAATGGTTCGCACCTGAATACTAAAGGCCACGCATATCTGGCGACGCGCGTACTTGAAGCGTTAAAGACCATGGGAGTTCGAAGTTAGACGAATACAGTGCTGCCCAACAGTACCCAGCCGGAGCTCCGTGATGGGCGAAGCAGTAGTGGCGCAATCGACCGGACTCTACACGTCGATGGATAGTCGCGCGGAAACTCGTTGCAGCACAATGGCAGTGACCGCTTCGTGCACAGTGTTGGAGGCAATGGAAGCCGGCAGCCAGGACACCTCGCTCGCGTTCGCGGACACGCTTGCGCTAGAGAGTATTGCGGCTTCGACCGGCAGTGTCGGAAATGCCTACGACAATGCGTTGGCGAAGAGCACAATTGGGCTGTTCAAGACCAAAGCGGTATCGAAGTGGAGCCCGTTCCTGACCGGGCCGACGAAGACCATCGACGATGTCGAGTTCGCCGCGATGGGGTGGATCGACTGGTTCAACCAAAACCGACTCCACAGCACCCTCGACTACCTCACACCAGACGAATTCGAGGAGGTCTACTACAATCAAGAATTGGCACTCCACCCGGAGATTTTGCAAGCATAGGAGCGGCAAGAAACCCGGGACGGTTCACTCTGCAGTCTCACGAAGTATCTCAGTAATCAGTGTCGACAGGTACCACCCCGGAGCATGGGCCAACCCTTCCGAATCAGGCCAGCTGTTAAAGACTGCAAACGCAAGCAATCCAATGCCCCGCAAGACTCAGCACGCCCACCTGCTAGCGCTCACAGGCACCCGGCTATCAAGATCACCTTCTACTCGAAAAATACTTCCCCTTGAAAGCAGATATCAAAAAAATGATATTACCAAATAGATAACGTCGCCACAGACGTCTGGGCTCTGACAAAAGCCGAAACAACCACTCAAGCCCAACCCGCTGCACCCACTCCGGAGCTTCGCGAACGGTACCGGCATAAAAGTCAAACGCGGCCCCAACGCCCACACAGGGAGCATCCAGAAGAAATGCCAACTCTTTACAAGCATAGTCTTGCTTCGGCGAACCCAATCCAACCCACACAATCTGCGCGCCCGCGTCTTTGACGAGACGCTTAGAGTCTGAATAGAACGATTCGTTAAGTGGGCCAAACGGCGGCGAATACGCACCTGAAACAATGATCCCAGGAATCTCAGCTTGAGCACGCGAAACCATCTTTCGCAAAGCCTCCTCGGACGAACCTAAGAAGAAATGCCTTAACTCGACGTCGACACCCGCCTTGAGGGACTCTACGAACAAGGATGGACCTCGCACACGACCCACTGAAGCTTGCTTGCCCGACCAACGATTCATCAGGTATGCGACCGGCGCACCATCGGCAAAATTCAGACCCGGACCATTCAACAGCTCGCGATATTTCGAATCCGAAGACGCCAAGGAAACCACGTAAGAATTGGAAAGACGGACAGGTAGCGCGACACCAACTAAGGCGGCATTTACGAGCCGTTCAACCGCATGCGTGATCGACAGGGCATCGAAAGGGACCATGCCAACAAATACGCGCTCCGACCTAGTATGCACTTTAATCCTTTCAACACGCAACAAAGTAGTCGCTATTCTAGACAAGGGAATCGTTGTACTGACGAACAAGGCCCAGCGACTTCTTCCGTGAGGACGGCACACTTCCCAGCGGATCTGCGAACCCAATCGCAACCAACATAATTGCAGACTCAAAATCTTTGATGTTGAGAACGGAACGCAACTTAGCGTCTCGAGACGACACATCGGGCCAATTAATACAGCACGACGCAAGCCCATCCACTTCGACAGACAGAATAAACGACATCGATGCCAACGAAGCGTCAATATATACTAGATGCCTGTCTCGCTCTTCAGAAAATGCAGATAGGTCACCAACGAAAACTGCGATACATGGAATGTTTTCCGCATATCCCTTCGTACCACCGGGGATTGACGCAACGGCAGAAACCAACCCTGGGTCATCAAGGATAATGATCCGATAGGGCTGCCGGTTGCACGCGGAGGGTGCCTCAGCAGCGGCGAGGCTTGCGCGATCGAGCACTTCACGTGGAACTGGCTTATCCAAGAACCAGCGAACCGAGGACCGATTCGTAAGTAATGCCTGAAATTCGCTAGGGTCCACCTCGGATCGGGTAGCGCTCTGCACTGCGAATGGAGCCGAACGCGGATCAAAACTCTCCGCACGTCCCAATGCGGAAAAAGAACCGCGGAATACCGAGTACGCACGAGAAGCTGCTGGACTTTCATCCAAAGACACAGCGTCGAAGTAAGATTCGAGGACAGATATGAACCACACAAATTCTGCGTCGCGATCAGAATCCCCAACCGTTGCATCAAGCCGACATAAGACGCCAACAGTCTCTTCGATATATGACTCAGCGAAGACCGCGCGACGAGGCCGCATCACCAGCCCCTTCTCGATCATATGGGTATGGCGGCGCAAAGAATATCGTTCCAAACCCTCACGGCGCAGCTCCATGTGCTTTACCTGCCTGCCCTTAGGGCACGAACTTCTCGAGAGAACGCGTAGACGGTGACCAATTGATAGAGACGCCCTTTGAACCCCGAACTCGCGCGAAATTTTGCCCTCTGCTCAATCAGGACTCGTTTAATGGTTGCGACCACGTGTAGAGCCTTCCTTTTTGATTACCGATTCAATCTCGTTCCACATTTCCTCTATCCCTCGAACCAGCAACGGCTTGCGTTCACGAAGGCGTGCGGAAACATTGCTATCGCTCATCATGGCAGCACTAACTCGCAGAGATTCTTGGGAGTCATAGGGTGAAGCAAGCAGGCTAGACGCATCGAAGTCGGCCGCCAGGTGTTCGTATTTATGACTCCATCCGTGAATCACCGTTGGCACACCCTGCGAAAGTGCGCTCACTGTTGCATGAAACCTTCCTGATACTACTGCCGATGCTTTTCCTAACAGCCATTTCGACTGCAATCCATCCAACCCCTCCAAGACTGGCAACCTACAACCTCGGTCGCTGAGTAAATCGAATATTTCACGATCCCGACCAGTGTCATGCACCAGACCGCAAACTTGCTGTCCACTTTCCTGAAACGACAACACAAGCTTTTTCACCGTGTCGAGGTAATCTACTTCATTACCTCTTGAGTAAATATTGATATTGGGAACTATTAAAACTTTTCCGACGAACGAATCCACCGCTGAGCCAGGCTCCCGCGCAGCGAGATCGATGGTGAAATCCGTTGCGAGTTTGACCTTCTCTTTACTGTAAACCGGAAGCGTCTTCAGAAACTTTAAGGACTCTGCGTCACGCGCATACAGTAGACGGGCGGACGAAACTACAGTCGAAGCCGGTTTTGCTGTTTTTCCGAATGGACCAAAGGCTTGAGGCATGATGACGACCGGAATACCTCGAGCCGAAAAGAACGCAAACCTGTCCGCGCGAGCCTGCAATCGCGCGTGAGACCACTGATCACCAAAGGCAAAACCCGACGCATCAATAACGGCATCGATGCTTTTGTACGTCAAAACGGGAATGCGGTCGCGGACCTTCTCCGGAAACCGTTCCATAAATAGTGATCTCATAGGACCAAACTCGTCAATGGAAACCAGCGTGCTCAGGCCCTCAGCGCGCTTTTGACGACTGGTCCCCCACCGCACATCAATAACCGGCCTACCGATCCCCCTCTGCCTGAGCTGGTCGGCGACGGCGACCAACATCATGTACGCACCTTGATTCTGAAAATTTACCCCTGTGATCAGCACATTTCTCAAATTAATCATTACTCCATTCACGTGACCGCTTCCCATTCCGATTTCGAATAAAACTGACCGGAAAGAACACTGGCCACAATATTGCCGTAGTCATTGAGTAAGCCATTAGCCTAGAATCCTTGCTCCAGAAGAAACTAATATAGTTGGTAGCGATGTAGGAACTAAGGTAAGCTGACGCTGCTCCCATTGCACCAAACTGCGGCGCTAGCAAGACAAGAAGAATAATATTCAAGATCAGACCCAGAAGATTCCTCCACAACGACAGTCGCAAAAGATTCTCGGCTATAATCCATTTGCTGAGAACCGCGCCCATAAACACGAATGGGAGAGTGATTACAGTAACCTGAAATACCGGCACGGCGGCGCTGTACTCGTTCCCAAACAGAAGCGGAATCAGGTGAGGACCGACCGCGACGCCGCAAATAGAAAATAGGGACCCTACCCAAAAGGCAGAGGTTAACGATCGCTGTAATTCAGATCTGTACTGTTGCGATTCTCTACCGTGCTCTGCGCGCGTTCGCAGTAAACGCGGGAAACTTGCGGTCGTAACAACAACTGGGAGAACAAATGCGAACTCTGTTAGCCGCGACGCCGCCGCGAAATTGGCGAGCTCCCTATCTTGGCTAAAACTGCCCAGATATATTACGCCCATCCGCATGCTAAGTTGCGCAAGTAACCCAGATAGCAAAAGTACCCATGAAATCTTTATAAGCATCAGCGCAGAATGCCCGGCTTTTGATCTAAAATTTACTGGGACACACGACCTTCTATTGTAAATCAAAGATGTAGTTGCTAAAGCTGCAGATTCTACCACCAAACTCCACGCGATTAGTGTCAGCCCGGCACCGTTTAGAATTAATACGACTCGAACAACGGTTGATAGCACGAGAACAATTACCCGAATAATTACAAACCGTGAAACTACTTCATGGGCTTGCTGCCAAAATTCTATTGCATCCGCGGCACGAAAAAAAAAGACTGACGGACAGTATCGCTGTCAAGGTGACAACGCCTATGGACGACTGAGTGGTGAAGGCGAACATCAGGATACCCACTGTCCCGACACAACTAAAGATCTCTCTCAGCGCTATGATGGACTTTAGTGTGCCACTTGCTTCATCAACCCCCACTGCCAATCCAGAAGTGATCTCTCTGATCGCCAATCCCGATATACCGGCGGTCATAACTGATACCGCAACCGCGACCAGAGCTAATGCAAAGCTAATAGCGGCAAATTCAGCCACACTCATGTTCCGCGCGACCATGATCACAGCTACTGCAGGCGAAAGCATCATCGCAACCTGTGCAAGCAGTAGGTAAAATGCGTTACCAAGTATTCGCAACCTCTGCGCGGGCCGCGACTGACAGTTAGTCATTGCCCACCGCGTATTTCTCGAAGATTTCTTCCAACAAGACCCCGTTAGTGCGCACCGTGTAGTGCTCCTGGTAAGCAGAAAAACAAGACGCGGAATGCAGTCTATATTCCGATTCATCCATAGATAGAATACAGCGAGATTTCGATATCCAGTCATACACATTGTCCACCGGCAATGCCAACGACTTATCGAATTTCTCTACGATTTCGCGCATTCCCCCGACATTTCCGACAAGGGGAATGGTTCCTACACTCATGGACTCCACCGCCACCCGCCCAAAAGGTTCCATCCAACGAGACGGCGCAATGACTAGTTGGGAAGCCGCCATAAGTTCCAGTACCTTCGTGTTCTGAAGGCGTCGAAACCAGGTAATATTTTGACCGCTTAGTTCCGCAGCGCCGACAACCCCAGACTCTGGGCCGTCACCGACGAATGTGAACGACACGTCCGGCATAGCTCGCGCCATCGCAACAGCAATGTCGATGCCTTTATGGCCTTCGAGGCGACCGACAAACAAGACACCGCTGCGTGACGTCTTGGATGGACTAGCATTGTTTCGAACCGCATTCGGCTTGATCACGAGCGGTATACCTGGAACCAGGCTTTCTTGGACTTCATGCGCGACTAGTTCGCTCACGGCAACATATGCCTTCGGCGGATATCGACGCTCCGCTGCATACTCTTGGCGGGCATAGGCCAAGGCGACGGCGGACTGGGCTTTGGAATCCCGGTAACAACCTTTAGCTATCCCTTTGAGTGCCGTTCTGGAGGTTTTGCAGATCGTACACGTTTCACCTTCGCGGAATAGATTCGCAGAAAGGCAGCGCTTGCGAAAGTTCCTAAGTGAGCGAACCCAGGGAATCCGGTTGCTGTAAAGCGCGTTTATAGCACCGGCCCCTAGGAGCGGAAACAAGTTCTGTGCGTGAACGATTTCTGGTGAGTTCTTCTGCAATGCGTCGTTGACCAGGTCGAAGCTGAACTTCGGCCTTAGCACTCGTTCGAGCGCCTCCTTCCGGGTCATCGAGTTTAAAGTATCGTTTGAAATCTGCAAGATGTTAACATCATGCCCACGGGCTTGCAGGGAAGCTATCTCAGCCTGAACACTCATGGTCTCACCGCCAGCTTGCTGGTAGTCATTATGCAAGACAAGAATCCTCATTGGACTTTACTTTCTTGTGGTGCTTCTTTTTGTGACGTCTTATGACTTTCCACTAGTCTTGAATACCCGAACAAAGCTCCAACTGCCCAGAAAAAGGGGATCGATCCAAACGGTGACTCAAGCGTGACCCCGAATAGAGCTGTGGGAATAATGGCAATAACCGTCGCGCCAACGAGCACGGCCATCTCTTCAGTTATAAGTGACCGTCTTGATGCAATGATTATAAATAAGCTGACTATTATCAAGGCCATGATAATCAATAAGCCGATAAGACCGAGCCGTGCGTAGCTCCCGATAAAGTAATTATGAGGGCTTCGAACACCTGATTCTGCAGCTAACGGACCGAGCAGCAATCGCGCTGCACCGGACTCGGCCATAAAGTTACTACCGAAGCCAGCACCGAAGACCGAGCAATCCCAAGTCTCGTTACAGTACCGGAGTACTGCGCCCCATGCGCGCGCTCTGGCTTCTGTTGTGCCCTGCGCGCTCGCATACCCATCCTGCGCACCGGGCACAAGTGACGGCGAAACAGTGGCAACGAGTCTAGCAATTGCCGGCAGCTGCAGGAGCCATTGAAAGCTCAGAATAAAAGCAACAGGGCCGAGCGTAGCGGCCATAGCGATCCGTATCGATCCGCGATTACACTTCAGAATAAAGTAAGCCGCAATCGTTAAACATAGAAATGTGGAAATCAATCCTGCACGTGACGAGATCTGCAATACGGTTGCAATCGCGACAAGCGCAACTCCAAGGTTGATACGGCTCCTGTTCGTACACCACCTATGAAGCGCAATGGTAGCAGTCACGCCGAGGTAGGCGCTATCGATATCCTCACGCGGTGAAAAAATCCGTACCCCGTTGCCGATAATTGGCATCGAATTGGGAAATTCGGGGGCTACTACAATTAAAACTGTCCACATGAGATGGAAGAGCAAAGCCACCCATATCAATTGGGCAGTGCGCTGTCTTTGTACATACGTTGAGCGTGCCACGCCCACTGCAGCCAGCAGTGACACCGCGGCGTAGAGATACGGAGCGTAATCACGGAAGGTATTGAAACCATACGCTTCACTCGCCACGATTCGTATCGTCGCCCACAAAGGAAGTGCGAGCAGAAGCGCAACCTGCGCCGTAGTAAGTCGACGTTGTTGATCTGAGGTTAGCGCTTTTCGGTATGTCAGCAACTGCCAAAATGCCGCTGCAACAAGCAGGTCTGCAAGGAAAATTGGTGCAAATCCAGCGTAAGAACCCCACTTCGTCGTCGCAAAAAGGTAAGCCGCAGCCCAAGCACCGTAGATTCGAGTCGAGCGAACCGCACCTTCCCCGTCCGGGTAATCGGTGAGTAGACGCGGTGTGCTGAGCGAAGTAGAGGTCATCGAAGTCCTTCGATCATTTGGCTTCTTATACTGGTCTTTGGCAGGCTGCATTCTCGCCTGTGCGGTACACTTCGACTACCTATGTTCGGAGTTCCATTGTTCAGGATCGTCATGCTGTTGCTGCCTATGCGGTCATGAGGCGGGAGATATCCCGGGGCGTGATCCATAGACGAAGTGGCAGTACGCTCAAAATTTTCCTCTCAATCAACCGGTTGTTGCATCATCAGAGGGAAGACGCGAGCAGCCGCCTCAGGTCCGCAGTTTCTCTACGTGCTCGCGGTACCACTCGACAGTCGAGGCTATGCCCGATGTCAAGTCGATCTGAGGCTTCCATCCCGCGTCCTGGAGCTTGTTCACATCGAGCAGCTTCTGTGGTGTGCCGTCCGGCTTAGAGGTATCCCACTCGGTCTCGCCTTCGAAGCCGACTGCGGATGCCACAATCTCGGCGATCTCCTTGATCGTGGCGTCCGCACCGGTGCCCACGTTCACTTGCTCCGGCCCATCGTAGTGCTCAAGCAAGTGGATGCACGCGGACGCCATATCGTCGACGTGCAGGAATTCGCGCCTCGGAGATCCGCTACCCCAGTTGGTCACCGTCTCGACACCGTCGCGTCGCGCCTCGTCGTACCGACGAATCAGGGCCGGCAGGACGTGCGAACCCTTCGGCGAGAAATTGTCGCCCGGCCCGTACAGATTGGTCGGCATCGCCGAGATCCACGGCAATCCGTACTGCTTACGCACCGACTGGATCTGAAGGATGCCGGCGATCTTAGCGATCGCATACGCATCGTTCGTCGGCTCCAGATGTCCAGTGAGCAGGTACTCCTCCTTGATCGGCTGCGGAGCTAACTTCGGATAGATGCACGAGGACCCCAGGAACAACACGCGTTGCACGTTCTGCGCCAGCGCAGCATCCAAAACGTTCACCTGGATGCGGAGGTTCTCCGAAAGAAAGTCGACCGGATACGTGCTGTTGGCCAGGATGCCGCCGACCTTGGCCGCGGCTAGTACCACTGTCTTCGGCTTGGTCTCCTCGAAGAACGCGAACACTGCGTCGCGATCCTTGAGATCCAGCTCCGACGACGAGCGACCGATCAGGTTACTGAAACCGGATTCCTCGAGCTGCCGCCAGATCGCCGATCCGACGAGTCCACGATGTCCGGCTACATAGAACGAAGCATCACGGTCGAGCGGGGTCGGCGTGAACTCAGGTGTAATGCCCTCGTCCGTCGCCACGGCGCTCATGCCCAATCCGGCAGAGCAGGGCGATCGATCCACGGGCGACCCTCGTGCTCGAGGGCTGCGATATCGGCGTCGACCATGATCTTCGCGAGTTCCGGTGTGTGCACGGTGGCCTTCCAACCGAGCTTTGCCTCGGCCTTGCTGGCATCACCGATGAGGGCATCGACCTCAGTGGGGCGAAGGTAGCGCTCGTCGAACTTGACGTGCTTTTCCCAATCCAGCCCGGCCCGCTCGAAGGCGACGACGAGGAAGTCCTTCACCGAGAAATTGCCGCCGGTGGCAAGCACGAAGTCATCCGGCTCATCGGCCTGCAGCATCCGCCACATGCCTTCGACGTACTCCGGTGCGTAACCCCAGTCGCGGATGGCGTCCAGATTGCCCATGTAGACGTTCTGCTCCAGCCCGGCCTTGATACGGGCAACTGCGCGGGTGATCTTGCGGGTGACGAATGTTTCACCGCGTCGAGGGGATTCGTGGTTGAACAGGATGCCGTTGACGGCAAAAATTCCGTACGCCTCGCGGTAGTTCTTGGTGACCCAGTACGCGTAGACCTTGGCCGCGCCGTACGGCGAACGCGGATAGAACGGGGTCTCCTCGTTCTGCGGCGGCGGAGTTGCTCCGAACATCTCCGAGCTAGACGCCTGGTAGAAGCGGCACTGTAGGCCGGCAAGACGAACGGCCTCGAGCAACCGGATGGCTCCGACACCGGTCGTGTTTCCGGTGTGCTCGGGTTCATCGAAGCTCACGCGGACGTGCGACTGCGCACCCAGGTTGTAGACCTCGTCCGGTTGAATCTCGGTGAGCAAAGTGACCAGACGCGCTCCGTCACTCAAATCGCCGTAATGCAGAAACAGCTGTGCCTTGTCCTCGTGCGGATCCTGATACAGATGCTCCAAGCGAGAGGTGTTGAACGACGACGACCGCCGAATCAGGCCGTGCACCTCGTATCCCTTGCTCAGGAGAAGTTCTGCCAGGTACGAGCCGTCCTGGCCAGTAATGCCGGTTATCAACGCGCGCTTCATCGTTCCCACTCCTCTAAGACCCGGCACAGATCCGGCTTGTCAATGAAATTCGGCATGTCGCTCAGTAAGCCCCGTCGCTTCCAGCAACTGCCCTAGCAGTCTTGGCGATGATCAGCAGATCTCCCACCATCGACCAGTTCTCGACGTAGGAGAGGTCCAATCGGACGGTCTCTTCCCACGACAGATCGGATCTTCCGCTGACCTGCCACAAGCCCGTGACCCCAGGCTTGACCAGCAATCGCCGACGAACCTCACCGTTGTAGGTCTCGACCTCACGGCGCAGTGGCGGCCTGGGCCCCACCACGCTCATCTCACGCTTGAGCACGTTGATGAATTGCGGGAGCTCGTCCAGGCTGAATCGCCTCATCACCTTGCCGACTGGCGTGACCCGCGGGTCGTCGCGAAGCTTGAACAGCACCCCGCCGGCACCCTCGTTCTGATCGAGGAGATGCGCAACCTGCTTGTCGGCGTCAGCCGTCATGCTGCGGAACTTGATCATCGAGAACGGCTTACCGTCGATGCCCATCCGCTCGGACGTGTAGAACACCGGACCACGACTGGTGGTCTTCACCGCGATCGCCACCGCGAGCAGAATCGGCGAGATCAGCACCAGAATGAGCGCCGCGAAGGTCAGATCGAAGGCTGTCTTGCTGAATCGAGCCGCGCCGTTGTACTGCGGCTTCTCGACGTGGATCAGCGGGAAGCCGGCCACGGGCCGCATCAACAGGCGTGGGCCGGCAACGTCGACGACGCCAGGCGCGACGACCAAGTCGACGTCCTTCTTCTCCAGATCCCAGATCATCTTGCGAATGCCCTTGTGCCCCAGATGCTCCGTGGCAGTGACGGCGACGGTGTCGGCACCACAATGATCGATCGCAGCGAGTACGTCGTGTTCGTTACCCAGAACCGGAATGTCCAGGCCGTCGACGTGGACCACATCATCACCTAGCGACTCGTGCCCCGGCATGCAGATACCGACCACGGCGTAACCCGCGGAGCCCGAGTTCTCGAAGGACTGCGCCATCGACACTGCAGCGGTGCGGCTGCCTACGATCAGAACAGAAGTTTTGTATTCTCCGTTGTGCCGCAGCTGGGTTACATATTTGCGCCACAGCCAGCGGCTCAGCAACAACGCCAGGAGCCCGACCGGCAACGCAATCGCGAGGTAGAGCCGTGCGATACCGACCCGGAACAGCAACGAGGCGATAGCGATGACCCCGAAGAGACGGAACGTGGCCGAGACGATGCGCCGATACTCTTCTGCTCCATTGCCGATCACGCGAGTGGACCGCGTCCGGAAGATCGCCAAGAACGTGATCCATACCCCGGCAAGGACGACGGAGACGCCCGTATACGTCGCCGTCGAGCGCACGCCCGTGACTTCGACATCGCCGAAGCGCACGATCTGCGCGAGTGCCACGGAGGCCACGACTGCAACGACATCGGTCACCCGCAGCCGACGGATGTACTGGTCTTCCCACACGTGCCGTGAGGTGAGCGTGCGCGCCTTCGCTGCCTGCGTTCGCCGGGGAAAACCCCCGAGAGAGCGGTGTGCTGCCCCGACAGTTGCCACGTGCTCCCCTCCTCTGCAGTCGAGCGCCCGCGAGCGGCAAGCGCATGAATCCGATCCGAACCAATCCAAGCTGTGATCGGTGCCGAATAGAAATCGTCCCACGCGGTTTGTCCGAACACCATGTGGGCGGCCCAGATCACAAATAAATAACAGCGCTGAACGGTGTTTACCACACAGGAGCCAGCCGTGCGATGCGAGTGACCTGATCAAAAGCAGCACATCCGGCAATGTCCCCAAAAGCACACTGCAACAGGGTGATTGGGTGGCGGATGTGAACCTTCACAGTCCGAAAAGTTGCTTTACAGTGAATTTGCATATAAGCCAGTTGCATTTTCGGATACTCAAAGGTCCGAGGCGCGCCTCTAGCAGCGCAAAGCAAGTAAATTAACTTTTAGTATCCAGCAGATCGATACCGAGGTCGGCTCAAGACATCGACGACTGACTCATGATCGAAAATCATTCCAATGAATGACTTCTGAGTTCGATCTCGCCGCACGGCAATCAGGGACGTCCCAACCCGCGGTAGTTCCATCCCGCGGCACGCCACTGCTCCGGATCGAGGCAGTTGCGGCCGTCGATCAATGTCTTGCTGCGTACAACGCCGTCCAGGTCGCTCGGAGCGAGCGCCTTGAACTCTTTCCACTCCGTCAGTACCAACACCACATCAGCGCCTTCACAGGCCTCGAGCGCCGTGCTGCAGTAGGTGAGAGTGGGGAACAACGCACGGGAGTTCTCCATGGCCTTGGGGTCGTACACGTTGACTGCAGCACCCTGCAGCTGGATCTGACCGGCTACGTTCAGGGCCGGGGAATCACGGACGTCGTCGGAATCGGGCTTGAAGGCCGCTCCCAGCACCGCGATGCGAGCGCCGAGCAAAGACCCACATGCCTCTCTTGCCAACTCGACCATGCGCGTGCGGCGTCGCATGTTGATGTTGTCGACCTCACGCAGGAACGTCAGAGCCTGATCGGCACCGAGCTCTCCGGCCCTGGCCATGAAAGCCCGAATGTCCTTGGGCAAGCAGCCACCACCGAAGCCGATGCCGGCGTTGAGGAATTTGCGGCCGATGCGCTCGTCATGGCCGATGGCGTCGGCGAGCACGGTGACGTCCGCACCGGCGGCCTCACACACCTCGGCAATGGCATTGATGAACGAGATCTTGGTGGCCAGGAACGCGTTGGCGGATGCCTTGACCAACTCGGCAGTAGCCAGATCGGTCACCAGGAACGGTATCTTCTCGTCGAGCAGCTGCGCGTAGACCTCGCGGGCGAGTTCCTCCGCGCGGCCCGGGCGGGCTCGGTCCACGCCCAACACCAGCCGATCGGGATGCAGAGTGTCTTTCACTGCGTAGCCCTCACGCAGAAACTCGGGGTTCCACGCGATCTCGACGCCATCGCCTGCGGGCGCGAGTTCGCGGGCCATCCGGCCGAGCCGCTCCGCTGTACCCACCGGGACGGTGGACTTGCCGAAGATCACGGCCGGCTTGGTCAGCAACGGGGCGAGTGTCTGGACCACGGAGTCCACGAACTTCATGTCGGCCGCGAACTCCCCCTTCTTCTGTGGAGTTCCGACACCGAGGAAGTGCACCTCCGCGAAGTCCGCCGCTTCCTGGTACGACGCGGTGAAACGCAGACGTCCGGCGGCGATGTTGCGTTGCAGCACCTCTTCGAGGCCAGGCTCCCAGAACGGGACCTCGCCGGCTTCGAGCTTCGCAAGCTTGGCCGGGTCCACATCGACCCCGAGAACCTCATGGCCGAGCTCGGCCATGCAGGCAGCGTGAGTGGCACCGAGATAGCCGGTACCGAAGACTGTAATTCGCATGTGTTCTGTTCCCCGTCGGTCGTTCTGAACAATGGCGACAAGATGCTGTGACCATTGATCACAGCAAGCGGCCTGGAGCACAAGGCCTTCAGGTCACGCGCGCACAGGGGAATAGTAAACACACCCCGCCCACTGCGCCGCCCCGAGAGGCTGGGGGTTACGCGGGAACGAACAAGCGTCGACGCCGAGGCGGCTCAGCGACGAACGGGAAACTGCGGGTTCTCCGGCTCTTCGACTGCCTCGGCGCAGCGATGAACAAAATCACTCAACTCGGCGCGCACCTCAGGAGCCAGCAGATCCAACGGTGCCCCGGTGCCGTGATACTCCGAGAAAGCCGATGTATAGGCATCGACGCTGTCGGCGATCACCGCATGGAGCGACGTCGACCGGTTGAGATGCACCCGCGCGATCTGATCGACGCGATCGGCCAAGAAATCGTGAAATGACTTCTGCGCCATGGTCGATTCGGGTGCATTCTCCGGAACAGTGGTCATGGGTGCATCATACGAACAATACCGACCGTTCGCAGCATCAATACGCGCCTTCACTCCCGAGCACTGCCACGGCCGTCCTGGCGATGATGAGCAAATCGCCTGTCATCGACCAATTCTCGACGTACGAGAGATCGAGGCGCACGCTCTCTTCCCACGACAGGTCCGATCGGCCACTCACTTGCCACAGCCCGGTGATGCCCGGCTTGACCAGCAGCCTGCGTCGCACCTCACCGTTGTAGGTCTCCACTTCGCTGCGCAGCGGTGGCCGCGGACCCACCACACTCATCTCGCGCTTGAGCACGTTGACGAACTGCGGCAGCTCATCGAGGCTGAACTTGCGCATAACCTTGCCGACGCGGGTGACCCTCGGGTCGTCACGCATCTTGAACAGCACCCCGCCCGCACCCTCGTTGCGAGCGGCCAGCTCCTGCACTCGCTTGTCCGCGTCCTGGACCATGCTGCGGAACTTGATCATCTGGAACGGCTTGCCGTCCATCCCCATTCGCTCGGACCTGTAGAAGATAGAGCCCTTACTGGTGAGCTTGATGATCACCGCAAGCGCGATGAGGATCGGCGAGATCATCAACAGAACTGCGGCGGCGAAGAGGAAGTCGAACGCCGTCTTACCGAACCGCTTCGCACCGTTGTACTGCGGCTTCTCGACGTGGATGAGTGGGAAGTTGGCAACAGGTCGCATCACCAGACGCGGGCCGGCCACATCCATCACCCCCGGCGACACCACCAGGTCCACTTTCTTCTTCTCCAGGTCCCACACCATCTTTCGCAGGCCGAGATGACCGATGTGCTCGGTTGCCGTCACCGCAACGGTGTCTGCACCCGAGGTGTCGATGGCCTCGACGACGCTGTGCTCGTCACCGAGCACCGGAATGTCGACGCCGTCGATGGTGAACGACGAGTCGTTGCCGGGCTCGTAGTTGGGTAGGCAGATGCCGACCACGCTGTAGCCGGCTTCGGGGGAACGCTCGAACGACCTGGCCATGGACAGAGCCGAGCTGCGACTGCCGACGATGAGCACCGAGGTCTGGTATCCGCCACGAGCACGTTTGCGCGACACTATTTTTCGCCACACCCATCGACTCAGAAGAAGCCCGACCAGTCCGACGGGCAGGGCGATCGCGAGATACAGACGGGCGATATCCAGACGGAACAGCAGGGAGAGAATCGCGATCATTCCGAAGAGCCGGAACGTGGCCGACACGATGCGGCGGTACTCCTCCGAACCGTTACCGATCACTCGCGGAGAGCGGGTGCGGAAGATGGCGAGAAACGTCAGCCACAGAACTGCGAGTACTCCGGATATCCCGAAGTAGCCGACGATGGACCATGGTTCGCGAAAATCGATCTCGCCGAAGCGGATGATCTGCGCCGCCGTCACCGCGCCGAGAACGACCACCGTGTCGGTGACACGAAGTCCCTCGGTGTAATGCGTCTCCCATTCACGACGCGATGTCGTCCTGCGCAACCGTCGTGCGTCACGCCGCGAGACAACAGAACTCTGCGCTTCCAGATCGCTGACTGACACTGATTTCCCCTCGGTACGTACGCGTTGCCGAACCCCTGCGTGATCGACACAGCTCCGTGCCACCCCGTCGTGCAGATTATCTTGTCGAACTTATTGTGTCACTTGGTAACAGTATGTTGATCGACACGAACCCGCAGGTCGTTACATGTTTCTACTGCATTAAGCGAACGCGTCCACTGCGTTGCCGACTTCTCCGGAAGCCCCATTCCGGTCACTGTCGACCACCTATTAGTGCCACATTCACGTCTTGTGTCAAGCATTGTCGGTCGAACGAGTGACCGAGGCAATCTCGGGACTGGCGGCCCGCCGAGATGAGGTGAGGCACGTGGACCTTCAGACATGATCGTTCTACTTCGAACTGCAGAGAACGACGAGGTGCCCACCAAGCCCTGGTCCTACCCGTAGCACTGCCAGGTGACGAGGCACCCCGCTTGGGTTGCCATCACTCCGCACCAGCTCCCTCCCGAGCACCGTTGACGCGTAAGAGCGATACGAGCACTAACTACGTTTCATTCGTTTAGCCGACAGAACGAACTAGCAGAGCTGACTTTTTACCAGTAGTGTTTCCGTTCCAGATAGCGCTACCTAGCCGTGCGCAGCCCGCCACGATTGCGGGCAAATCGACCATCGGCTGCTCGAATCGCAAGGGTGGGGAAGGAAAACGTGAACTATACAAAGCGGCTGCTCTTATCCATGGCAGGGGTTATTTCAATAACATCGTGTTCTTCCGTTACGGATGACGTGCCGGAAAATCCGACACAGACCCTCCAGATCAGCGCTGGTGTCAATGGGATCGTGGACGCCGTAGAGGTAAAGGAGATAGACAACTGGCTCTTCCCCGATTCGTCCGACCAATCGGTGACCTGCGCGGCCGGATACGAAGAACTTCAGCTATCTCCGACGGTGGATGCTCCGGATAAAATCTTAGTCTCCGGACGCGAAGTCGAGTTCAGCTACATTAGTCGCGATTGGGGTGACGGGTTCGAGTTCTCTACCGGAGATTTACCAAGTGTCGCCGCAGTGATATTCGCATCGGGTGGGATAGTTCACGGTGAAGAGGCCGCAGTGTCATGGCCACAAACCACCAACAAGGTCGAGATTCTGGTGGAGCAGCGCAGGTGGATCAACTCGGCATCTTTGTGCATACGATAGCTGCCACTCACCCGCAGAAGGTCCGCGGGCGGGCTGTGCAATCACATGCACCTCTTATGGTTCAGCCACTAATGTCCACCATCGGTCACGGATAATCGCACTCCGATGGGCTCGCCTCGCTACTGCCACGCACTGGCAACGTAGGACCGAATACGACTCCGATCACTTCACGGAGACGCTGAAAGCGCTCGCCCAGCCACCCTCGCCACTAGGCACAGACCAGACTGCACCTATATGACTGATCAAAACGAGTAGTAGGCAAGATCCTTATCCGCCGTGGCGACGACACTGCCCCCGACGAGTTCGACGTCATACCCTTGCGAGGACGTTCCTTCCAGTCCCGGGACGGAAAGTCCCCACGATTCGTCACCAGTCACGGGATCGATCGACTGAAGTCCGGCGGATTCCGAGTAAACAAGAACATTCTCGCAATCGGTACCCAAGATCGACGCACCGTCGTTCACCAGAACCGTTTGATTCTGTCCGGTGCTGGCATCGACAGCCACAACTTTGGACGAGTCACCGGCAACGAGCCTCCCGCCAATCACACCAGCCGTGCCCGGGGTTGTGCTCAGGAAGGGTGCATTCCACAGTACCTCACCAGATTCGGGCGAGTAGGCGTTGTATCTATCGAGCAAGGGCATGACGCTGTCACTGCCACAATCAAAAACTTTGCGGTACGGACTCAGCACCGCTTGATCGTCGAACCCTGTGATTTCGGTTCCGTCGGATCGATACAAGCGCGATTTGGAGATGTAGTTGGCACCTACGATAGTGCCGGCTTCTGTTGGAAACCCTTCAGGCTGCAGACGTTGGCCTGTCTCAGCGTCGAATGTAGTCCCGTCGACCGAGACCAGCCCACCCGCGACGCGCGGTGTCCCAGCGTTGATCGCGTCATCGACTCGCGATACCCAGGATGGACTGTCCAAATTTTCGGCTGAAACGCGGAGCAGTTCTCCACCCGAGGTGTAGCCCGGCCGGTCGGACTGGAAGACAAACAAGTCGCTACCATCAACTGCAACCAGAGCACTCCGGATACCACTATTTTGTTGCACAGTCTCACCGGTCGCCGGGTCGATCGCTGTGAGTGCGCCCTCGACTACGCATATCAGGCGCTCGGAAACCGGATACGGTACGCAGAACGGTGCGTCGGAGAGGGTGATCTCCCACTGCTTCTCGCCGCTATCTCGATTCAATGCCATCATTACGTAGTCCTCCGAGTAGATTCGGTTGATCATCGGTATGACAACGTCGCCTCCGTCGAGGACCGAGACGTCTGGCGAAGAATTCGAGTAAGTGGTGAAACGAGCTGAATCGCCGACAAGATTCGTCGGATCGGCCCGCCAGCCAACGGTTGGTTCAGACCCGACATCAGCAATTCCAGAGGCCTGATCACTCTCCTGGCGTCCACCGTCTTCGGCACTACACGCGGCGGTGCCAACGCCCGCCAGCACCAGTACGACTACTGCCATCGCGCTACTGACCAGTTTCATCAGACGGAGTTTCTCCCTTGCTTGTTTCGGGGCAATATTGGGCCGACTCAGACTTCTCTACGACGGCGCGACTTGTTGATTCCGGTCAACCCTGGAAGTGATCAGTTCTCGACGATGAAGGAGGTCTCGGCGGTCAGGCCGGTGACCAGATCGCGAAGTCGGATCGTGTAGTTACCAGGCACCGTGATGTGGTAGCGCCTTGCTCCGTCTCCATAGCTGAAACTGCCCGACACTCCATTGCTGCATCGAGCGGACTTCAAATCCTCCAGCCCAGCCTGCGGACCCTCGATGCTGACTATCACTTGGCAATGTTCGCGGTCGTATCTCACTCCGGACGCGGTAGTCGCTTCCCACCTGTAAGTCATAGCAACAGCCGGATTTTCAGTACCGGTCATTGCGTAGCGATTCGGACCGATCGCCCGGCCCTGCTTCACAGGTTCGGTCAGCATCGACTCCATGGACATCGAATCGATGGTGAACACTTCGTCCGGCACACCGGTCAAATCCACCGAATCCCCGCCTCTGGCGCGGATCACCACCGTGGCCGAGTTCTTTCCGTTGAATTCACCGGCCAGACCCTTCACTGTGGTGGCAAGCAGCGACGCACTCTTGGGCAAAGATGCGATGCCGGTGATGGTGTTGCCCAGAGCTTTCAATGCTCGACCCCCAACATTGAGCGCCTCCGACTTCACCGCGAGGGACCCTGCCGTCGACGCACAGTCGAGAGCGTTGCGGCTGAGTTCCCCCGCCTCGGTATCGGATGCGTCATCGATCTTCTCCCACGTGACGCCACCGGTGACGCAGTTTGCCCCGCTCTCCACGGCGAAGGGATCGGCTGCATCCATCGCCGCACTACCGCCCCAGACCATCGACGCGCCGTGCATTCCGATGTCGACCAACGTCATCGCAGCTTGTGCGCGCAGATCGATTCGTCTCGGCACGTTCGGCGGCGCGAAGACGACCTCCGACGATCCGAGCGGGTAGAGCAACGTGCCATCACCCAGATCGGATTCGAGCAGCGAGCCGTACAGCGCCGAGTTTGCTGTCGCGGACAGCGAAAGATCCGTCAGCTCCTGCCGTTCGAGCGGGGCCGGGGTCGAGCGCACCGTCCAACCCAACGGAGAATTCGAATACAGAGTCACTGCAAGACTGCCACCTCGTTCGGCCAAACATGGCCATACGACGTCCTCTTCTGGAGCAGCCGCCTCGTAGGTCACCTCACCGATCGTTGCCGGGTTGCCGTAACAACTCGGCGCATCGACGCTCTGGCCGAAGAAGCCGTCGACATTATCGGCGACCTTTTCACGCAGCGTCGAGTAGTCGATGGTTCCATTGTAGAAATCTGTCAGGTGCGTAGTGGTGGCGGTCAATGTCCTGTTCGACGCGTCCCACTCGGCAGGCAGCAGCTCCGAAACCGGCGGCTCGGCCTTGCTCACCGCGACGACGACCGGGTCGATATCTTCACCCATGTCGTCGAACCGAACATCGGAGGTCGGGACCTCGAAGGTAACCGTCATCGGTTTCTTGGGCTGCTCGCCGTCACCGAGCACTACCGAGACGCCCCCACCGACCTGAAGCGCCGACGATTCGGACGTGGGAATCGACTGCGCCGGAGCGAGCCGCATCACGGTGCCGGCGGCCGCGACACCCGCCGTCGACCCGACTGTCACGCCAGCACCGTCGATCTCACCGCTGAGCGTCACGCCGTTGCCGTCCACCGCGGCCTCGACCGCACGGGGATCCTGCGCCGCAGTCGACGATGCTAGCGGGAGCGCTTCTGCGGCAGCATTGTCCGAGTCACCGGATGAGCACGCAGCAGTGACCACCACCAGGACGGACATCGCGATGCCAAGCGCCGACTTCGTGGAACGGGCCCCTCTGCGAAGCGAGACAGTAGCGATGATCGATTCCCTCCGAGCGGTGGTGATGCGCAATCAATTAACGAGAAGCCGAAAGCCGGTGTCAAGAGATGTCGGTCGAACGTAGGACTCTCGGGGACATGTCGGCGAATGCCTCCCACATTCGGCGTCCCAGTTCCCGTTGTCCCTCGCCGTTGTAGTGAATCTTTTCGGTCTCGCTGTTGTAGAGCCCCCGCGGACCCGGCACGTACGCCACTGCGGCCTTACGTCGGGGAGTATCGGCATGCACCGCATCGATGACGGCGTAGTTCGGCTCCCCCGATTCGATCTCGTCGGGCACCATCTGGCCCACCACGAACGGAACGTCGCCGAACTCGCCGCGCAGCGTGTCGATCAGACTGTCGAGCTTCTCCGCGTACGTCGGCCCGGTCAGCAGCGGTACATCGCTCTCACCTTGATGCCACAACACCGCCGCGAGCTCGTTGCCGGGCTTCGTCGCCAGTCCCGTTCGGATGCGCTGAAGTGCATCCCAGAACAGATTGACTCGCGCCCCGGTATCGGCCGGATCCCAGGAAATACCGTGGATCCGCGCGAAGCCCGAATCACCGCGCGCATACGGGACCAACAACACCGGCCTACCCGTCGCATCGGCGAGGAGCGCGGCGAACGCCGGACCGAATCCGACTGCCTTGGAGGGCACCTCGTGAAACAGTGGATTGCTGCCCGCCACGATGGTGTTCTTCGAACGGCCCGACGCTGCCCACTGATGCACCCGTGGATGCGGCGCATCGAGCCCCGATCGATCCAATCCACGGCCCCCACCGTGTGCATTGGACTGCCCCAGCACCGCAACCACCAGATACGGCTCGTCGATCGCCTCCACCGGAATGCCGCGTCCCAGACGCCTCTTCACTACGTCCTTGGCCCGCACCTTCGCGTTCTGCCGAAACCCCATGACGCTCCCCCTACTCACGTGCAATCATTCTGCGCCGACGCACCTGCGAATCGATCGGCCAACCACTGATTGACGTTGTCGCCATTCACGTCCCCGTGCCCGCGCCCGGCCTGCCGGTCGATGGTGATGACATCGCCCAGTCCGCATGCCGACTGCAGCGCCGCATCGGTCCACGCCACGTCGATGTAGGTGTCGGCATCCCCGTACGCCACCAACATCGGTGCCGACGCCGGTCCCGTCGGCAGGGCCATCCGCGTCAGCTCGTCACGCAGCGTCGCAGCCGCCGCCGGTGACTCGGGTGCAAAGTCGTTGTTGCCGAGCCTCTTCGCCGCATCGGTGCGCGCACCCGCCTTGTCCAGCGTGCACTGGGTGAGCGTGTCCCAGTCCTGCTCGGCATTGCCGCTGCGATAATCGTCGAGGTTCAGATTCTCGTCACGCCGAGCGAGTGATTCGAGTATCCACTGCAGCACCGGCCCCTGGTCCTCGGTCAACGTGCCCGCCTCCGCCTTGTCCACCAGGCCCACCATGTTCGCGGTCGGTGCCAGAGCCACGACGCCGACCAGATTCAGTTCCGGCGCATAGGAATCGGCGAGTTCGTTCGCGGCCCAGGCAGCGCCGCCGCCCTGTGAACCACCGAACGCAGCCCACTGCGTACCCACATCGGGGAAGACCGTACGGAGTGCCCGTACGGCATCGATCACGTCGTAGCCAGCGGTGATGTTGTCCAGGTAAGCGTGGTTGCCCGCATGCCCGAGACCCTCGTAGTCGGTGATGGCGACCGCGAATCCGGCTGTGGTGTAACCCTGTACGAGCGCCGATGCCCCCAGCAGTGACGCGGACCTCGACGGCGCGCATGCCTGCTCGATACCCGTGGTGCCGTGGGCGTAGGAGATGACGGGCCACCCACCCTCGGGCGCATCACCGGACGGGGTGAACACCGTGCCCGATACCTCGCGCTCGCCCACACCCGGTTGCTCCGAGCGGTACACCACCTTCGCGGCGTCGATGCCCGACATCCGCACCGGCAGCGGTAGATTCGGCATCGTCTCGGCACTCACGATGGAGCCGCTGCCGGTACCGGGATTCGCGATCTCCATCGGCTCCGGGTCGGAACCACGCACCACCGACGCCACTGCCCCCTGCGCCTGGCCGCCGAGCGGAACCACAACGGCGCATCCCGCGAGCAGAGGAATGAGGGCCAGCGGCGCGGCGAGCCTACGGACGGAGTGCATGAATCTATTTGCTCGCCTTGAATCTACGGGCGTACGTCAACGACGGCTTCTCGATGAATCGGTACGTTACCGCTCCGAATGCGATGCTCACCGCGCTCACCAGCACGAAGTTCCGCAGTAGCCCCAACTGGCTGTCGCCTGCCATCCATCCGAAGCGCCCCAACATGATCAGGATGGGAAAGTGCCACAGGTAGACGCTGAGCGAGATCATGCCCACGTAGCTCAATGGTGCCCAATCGGCCCGTTCGGCGAGCTTCGACTGCTCACCGCGTGCCAGCGGCACGATGATGAACAGAATGAGCAACGCCGAACCGAAGGACACGGTGGACGTCTGCCAGCGCGAATTGTCGTCGATCAGCATCAGTGAGATCACCGCGGTGGGAATCATCGCGATGCCCGTCCACCACCGCATCCGGGTGACGATCGCACCCTTGAGAATTCCGTTGTCGATCGCGACGAACACCACCGCCGCCAGCATCCCGTACGTGAAATTGTCTGCCAGCGACCAGAAGCTACGGCTGAGCACCGCGATCTCGTTGGGTCCCCATTCCAGCAGCTTCGGATCGGTGATGCCCGACGGCCCCACGCGCGAGGCGGTGTACAGTTTTCCGGTGATTCCGATGACGAACATGATCACCACCGGGATCAACGCCAGCACCGGTGCCGAGATGGACGTGCGCTTGCGCAGGAAGAACGCGATACTCGTCAGCAGCGGCAGTGCGATGTAGAACGCGAATTCCAGCGACAGCGACCACGACGGGTTGATGCCGGTCTGGATCATGCTCGGAATGTAGGTGTGCACCAGCGTCAGATTGGCCAACAGCGTCAACGGATCGGTGAGGATGCCCAGACCGTTGTCGGTGAAATGCTGTTCGGCCACAGCGGCGTTCTCCACGAACACCGCACGCATCACGTAGTTGGCGAACAAGAAAATGAACAGGTATGCCGGAAACACTCGCAGCAGCCGATGCATCGCGTAGCTGACGTTGTTCGGCATCGGTTTGCCTGCGAACAGCTTTCGTACCATCGGGAGGAAGATCAGGAAGCCCGACAGTGCGAAGAAGAAGATCAACCCCTGCCCCAGCACCCCGAGCTTGTAGGTCAGGACGGTCTGCGGCGAGTAGTGCCCGCCGACGTGCACGGCGAGCACGCACAGGCAGGCGAATCCGCGGGGGCCGTCGAGCCCGACGAGGCGGGCAGGTCGCTTGATACCGGTATCGGCGACCGCGGTGGCGGCGGTCGCAGTGCTGTCGGGTGTGGCGGTCATGGGTACCTTCTGGGGGTCATGGCGCAGGAGGCGGGCAGAAGCTGATGGCTTCGGTACCGGCGAACCGGTCACCCAGCCATCCGAACGCAGCAGCACCGTCGATGTCTGCGTGACCGGAATTCGGTTGAAGCACAGATTGAATCGTGTCCCCGTTGGCGCAGCCGGCCGCGATGGCGGACTCGGTCCACGACTGCGAGATCAACGTGTCCTTGCCACCGTAGACAACCAGCATCGGTGCGGTGGCGCGAGACATCGGCAAGCTCATCTCCCGGAGGTAGTCCGCGAGCTTCGCCGTCGCCTCGGGAGTTGCCGGACGCAGATCGTCGTCGCTGATCTGCGCCGCCAGGGACGTGCGGTCGGCAGCGAGAACGCCGCCGCACGCCGAGAGCTCGTCCCACTTCTCGGCGACGATGCCCCGGCGATAGTCGTCCAGGTCCAGCTCGGGGTAAGACTGGGCGAGGCCGACCAGAACCCACTGCAGCAGTGGCTTCTGGTCGACGGTGAGCGTGCCGTTCGCAGCAGCCTCCGCCAGACCGACCATATCTGCCGCCGGTACCAAACTGACCGAGCCGACCAGCTCGAGGCCCTCGCCGTAGCTGCTCGCGAGTTCGTTTGCAGCCCATGATGCCTGACCGCCCTGGGACCCGCCGAACGCCGCCCACTTCGTGGACGCCTCGGGTATCAGCTTGCGGGCGGCACGCACCGAGTCGATGAGGTTGTTGCCGACGGTACGGGCGTCGAGATAGGGATGATAGGAACCCTCCAGTCCCAGACCCTGATAGTCCGACACCGCAACGACGTTTCCGGAGCGCACCAGCGCTGCAACGATCTGCGAGCTGCCGAGCAACTCGGGATCGGCCGACGGTGCGCAGTCCTCGAGCACGCCGGTGGTGCCGTGTCCGTACGCGATGATCGGCCAACCGCCCTCGGGCGGAGTGCCTTCCGGAGCGAAGATCGTGCCCGAGACGCGCTGAGGTGAACCGTCCACCCCCGAGGTGGACGAGTAGACCACTCGCGCGGCAATCGAGGAGACAGCACTGACCCGGCGATCGATGGTCAGCAGTTGTTGCGCACTCTCGAGCGAACCGGGGCCTGCTGCACCGTAATCGGCGTCGAGCGTGGCACCGAACGCTGCCGATTGCGACAGCGAGTACGGATCGACAGGCGGGTCGTCGGAGGAACACCCCGACGTCACCAGGATCAGCGCCAGTGCGCAGGCACCGCTCGCTCGGCTTACTCGACGCGTTCGCGACAGTGTCATCGGACCCCCTCTACAGCAGGCGTCCGCATGTGAGCGGTCGCCTGCTTCACGATGTTCTCTACTTGATCGCGATGGTCGATCGAGTCGCGTGCAATTCCGAATGCCAGAACCAGCACACTGCTCGCAATCGTGCCCATCACTCCCCCCAGAATCATGTTGCTCGTCGGCTTGGGTGTGGTGACCGAATCGGGAGTGGTGGCCGCGTCGATGAGCGACACTTCCGACACCGCTCCGTTGGCACCCAGGTCGATCTCACCGACGAGCTTGATGAGCTGCACTGCAACGGAATTGGCGATGTCCCGAGCTTTGTCGCGTCGGAGTTCACCACCGAGATCTCGATCAAGGCAGAGCCTGCAGTAGGCACAACCGTGATGTCCTGCTTCAGCTCGTCGGGTTCGACGGACAACCCCTGCGAGGCGATGACGCGGCGCAACACCTGCTCGCCCGTTGCCAACACCACGTAGGACTCGACGCGTACCAACGAAGACCGGTTTCCTTCGGTCGACGCCCTGGGCGACGTGGGACCAGGAGCGGTGACGAAGACCCGAGACGCTGCGGTGTACGTGGGCTCGACGAACTGCGTCGCCAACCACGCGACGCCCGCCGACAGTACGGCAGCGGCCAGGATCGCAGCCCAACCCGACAACAGAATACGGCCGTAGTCCTTGAGGGTCGGGACACCCGTGGGGGCGATCATCGATTCAACTCGCACGTGTTGATCGGCCGTTGGCCGGCGAACATACCCTTGACCCACGGCACCGACCGAGTGCTGTCGAGGTTGCCGTGCCCCTCACCCCGATAGACCTCGTACTCGACCAGGTCGCCGAAATCACACGCGCGCTGCAACGCCTTCTCGGTCCACGGTTGAAGGATCAGATCGTCCTCGCTGCCGTACATCACCAACAGCGGCGTCGACGAACCTTGCTGAGGCAGAGCCATATCCGACAGAAGTCCGCGCAGACGATCGGTCGCCTCGACGCTGACCGGCGTCAGGTCTGCAGCCTGCAGACCCGCCAACAGACCCGGCACCAGGTCCGACTTCGGCGGCACGCACTCCATGAAGTCGTCCCACCGCTCCCGCGCCAGGCCGGATCGGTAATCGTCGAGGTTCAGCTCGGGATGGCTGATCGCCAAAGTGTTCAGCGCATACATCAACAGGGGGTACTGAGCCCGCGTCAGGGTCTGATTCGCAGCGGCATCGGCCAAGCCGGACATGTCCGATACCGGAACGATCGCCGCGGTGCCCACCAGTTCGAGCCCGCCCCCGTACTCGGCATTGCGATCGCTTGCCGCCCAGGCCGCCATGCCGCCCAGCGAAACACCGTAGGCGGCCCAACGCGAGCTGAGAGTGGGCATGAAATTCCTGGCCGCACGAACAGCATCGATCATGTTGTAGCCGAACGTCTTCGAGTCCAGATACGGGTGATACGACCCACTGAGCCCGAGCCCCTGATAGTCGGTCATCGCCACTGCGAAGCCATTGAGCGCCAATGCCGCCACGATGGGGGCACTGCCGAGAAGGTTGGCGTAACTCGACGGCCCACACGCCTCCAGGACACCCGTCGTGCCGTGGCCGTAGGACACCACCGGCCAACCCCCGTCGGGTGCAGTGCCACCGGGGATGACAACGGTGCCCGAGACATCCGTGGGCTCCCCGGTGACTCCCGACGTCGATCGGTACACCACGCGAGTGGCAGTGGCACCCAACTCGCTGATGTCTGCTGCGATGTCCTCGATCGGCTCGGCCGAGATCAACGAACCCGGCGCGGTACCACCGAAATTGGACGGTGGCGGCGGTTCGGACGTCACCGGAGCGGCCGTGACGGGAGCCGTCGGCGCGCCGGACGGCAGGACGATCGGAGTCTGCTGCGAGCAGGAGATCGACACCACGGCTGCGGTCACCAGGACGCGACTCGGACCGTCCACCTACCTGACATCGAAGCTATCCTCTGCTCGCCGAGGAGGTCGCAGAGTCGTTCGTCGCCGGCTTCGGCCTGACGGCGACGGAGTGGGCAGGCGCAGACGGAGCTTCTTCCGTGGACGGGGCAATGGAACTCTCTGCAGCAGCGGGTGTCTCGTCGGAGTCTTCGGAGGATGCGGAGTTGCCACCGAGCAGGCGTCGACCCGAGGGTTCGAAGGTGGTCACCACGCCCAGTACGGTTCCGCTGACACCGTCGAGCACCTTGATCGCACGTCGCAGCTTGTCGCGCGTGGTGCGGCCGGTACGCGCGAGAACCACTGTGCCGTCGGCCAATGCAGTGAGAATCGCGCCGTCGGTGACCTCGAGCAGAGGCGGGGTGTCGACGATGACGTAGCGGTAGTCGCCGCGCAGCTCCTTCAGCAGCTCCTGGGCGCGGTCCGATCCGAGCAACTCACTCGGGTTCGGCGGCACCGGCCCCGAAGGAAGCACCGACACACCATCGAACACGTCCTTCTGGATTGCATCCTCGACGCTGTGCTCGCCGGAGAGGACGGTCGACAAGCCGCTGTCCTGTTCGATACCCAAGCGGCTACCCAGGGTCGAGCTTCGCAAGTCGCCGCCGACGAGCAACACCGTGTGCCCGGCCTCGGCGAGAACGGCGGAGAGATCGATGGCCGTGCTGGTGCGTCCCTCGCCCGCGGCCGCACTGGTGATGGTGATGACGCGTGGGGGCGAGCCGCCGCCGAGGAACCGGATGTTGGTGCGCAGGATGCGCAGTGGTTCACCCATCGTCGCCATCGACGCCACCGGAACCTTGGGTCGCGTCCCGTCGGCAGGGAGGCCTCCGAGTACGACGCGGCCCGAGACGTCCTCGGCGCGTGGACGATCGCGAATGGAGCGATCCACCAGGCCACGGAGCAGCGCGAGGGCGAGGCCGACGACGAAACCGATAGCGCCGCCGAGACCGAGGGTGACGAACAGGCCCATGCCGATCGGATCCGACGGGACGTCGCCCTGATCGACGATGGTGGCACCGGCCGCGGGATCACCGCCGCGCTGCGATGTTTCCAGTTCCTGCACCACCTGCGTCAGCTGCCCGGCGACTGCGTTGGTCAGTGCCTGCGCGACCGCGGGATCGGCATCGGTGGCACACAGGTCGAGCAACACCGTCTTCTCGATCGGCGTAGCCGTGATCCTGGAACGCAGATCTGCCGCAGACCCCGGCAGCTGCAACTGATCGACGGCTCGCTGCGCAACCTGGGTACTGGTGGCCAACCCGGCGTAGGAGGACACGCGTTCCTGCGAGAACAGGTTGTTCTGGTACGCCTCACCGACGGAACTGCCACCTTCGGTGGTGACGAACAGACGGGCACACGCCTGGTACTGAGGCGTCGTGAAGAACGTGTAGGCATAAGCCCCGGCGACGCCGATGACCGTCGCGAGAGCGACGATCCACCAACCCGCGCGAAGGATCCGCCAATACTCTCGAATCTCCACGAGTGCTCCTATCGAATAACCGTCGGTCAAGGGGAAAGAATAAAGCGCAGCGAAGGATTCGGCACGGCGTACATGTTGCGAGTAGATGAAAGCGTGACAACATCAGGACCCATGAGCATCACGCAGCGGGTCGGATGGGTCGCCATCGTGGCAATCCCCGTTCTCGTTACATTCGCCATGATCGTCGGCGGAACTCCAGCGAAATTGGGCGCATTCGCCCTCGTCGCGCTGACCGTGGGAGCGTACATCGGCCTACGTCATCCACTGTATTTGACTCGCGCTCTTGCCTTTTCATTGGGCGCGCTCCCCTTCGGTTACGTACCGGGCACACCCGTTCCGTTGGTCTTCACGTTCGGTGTCGCGACAATCTTCGCCACTGTGATTCACCGCACGGCAGTGAGCCGCATCACATGGCCCGAAACGACCGTCATTGCGCTCATCGTGCTGTCCGCGCTGTCGGTCGTCGTCACGGCGACCGGACTCGGCGATTTCTTCGAATTCGGTAAATGGCTGATCTCGACCCTCGTGGTGGTGTGCCTGTTGCGGATGCCGAGGGATGAAATGACGGTGTTCGGCAGGATCTACGTCTACGCAGCGTCGGCCGCGGCTGCATTCGCGTTGCTGATCTTCGTCGGCGATCCCGCGGGCAAGCTGATTCGCTACCTGTCGATCCTCGGATACGGCGCCGAAGAGGAGAGCACGCGATTCGTCTACAGCCCCACCGGAGCCACCTCGGTTCGCCTGGCAGGGACGTACATCGACCCCAACGCAGCCGGAATCGGCTTCGTCCTCGCACTGATGCTGTGCATCCTGTTGTTGCGTGGATACCTGCGTACGGCTCTCGCAACCCTGCTGTTCCTGTCGATCGTGCTGACGCTGTCGCGAGCAGCCCTGTTCTCGGTGGTGTTCGGCGTACTGCTGATGTTCGCGTTCCAACAACTGCGCACCAGAGAACGCCTGGCGATCGTCGGCGCATTCGTAGCGGCTTTCATCGGAGCGCTCGCAGTACCCAGCGTGCGCAGCCGCGTCTTCTCGTCCTTCGGCAACGAGGACGCCGGCTCGAGCGCACGCGGCGATGCACTCGCCGAATTCCCCGGTCACATGCAGGGCCACTGGCTGTTCGGCCTTGGTTGGGGCCGGCCCGAATTCGTCGATCCGGCCACCGCGTTCGAGGTGAACTTCGTCGCGAACTCGCCACTGTTGACCGTCTACCGCGGCGGCATTTTCACCGGCCTCGCCTTCACCGCAATTCTCGTTGCCGGTGCCGTTGTGGGCTACCGAATGCTGCGATCGGGACGCTGGGAACTCGGCTTCTACGGCGGCACATTCATCGGCTTCTCGGTGGTCGCCCTGCAGCTCGACTTTCCCGTCGTCAGCAATCCCTCCACCACAGCGACATTTTCCGTGATGCTCGCATTCGTCGTCTACGCGTGGGAAAAAACGACGGAAACCAGTCCGGATGGCGACAACATCGAGGATACGAAAACGAAAAGCTTGCTTTCGGCCGAAGGTACTCGACCAGCAGTTTCATAATTATCGGTCCGCTTTTTGTGATTTGTACAAAACCGCATTGAAGGTGCAATGATTCCCGAACCGGCCCGTCGAATGTTGGTACGGACCCCCTGGTGGAGAGAATTGAAGATGGTTCACTTTCGCGGTGGCTTTCGCGCAGTAATGTCAGCGACAACCGTTTTGATAGTCGCTGCCGGGCTCTCCTTCGGAGTCACGTCCATAGTCACTTCGCCCGACCACCTCGTCGGCCCATCACGCGCCGAAGCGGCCCCCAATCCCCCCGGCGTCGGCATTTCCGACGGCGGCGGACTGCTGTGGGCCTCCGATGCGGAGCTGGACACCACCGTGCAATTCATAACGGGAATGGGCGTCACTTCGATGCGAATCGCCATTCCGTGGTCGAGCGTCGAATACACCCAGAATCAGCTGGACTGGACGGCCGTCGATCGCGTCGTGAACAAGCTTCGAGCAGCGAACATCTCGATGCTGGGCATCATCGCCTACACCCCGCCGTGGGCGACCTCCCCGGTCAACCAACCCATCAGCACCCGCCCGGCCTCGCCTGCAGCGTTCGGCGACTTCGCCGGCAAGGTCGCCGCCCGCTACAAGGGCAAGGTTGCCGACTACGAGATCTGGAACGAGCCCAACGGGTCCATGTTCTACGGGCCGCAACCCGACGCGGCCGGCTACACCGACCTGCTCAAGGCTGCATACCCCAAGATCAAAGCTGCCGACTCGGCTGCGACGGTCGTCGGCGGAGTCCTCGGCGCAGCCGAACAGGGCTGGGGCATCGTCAACCCCGTCGACTTCACCAACCAGATGTACGCCGCGGGAGCAGCAGGCAATTTCGACGCCCTCTCCTACCACCCGTATCAATACTCACTGAAGTTCTCCGAAGGTCCCTACGTCGATCATTCACCGGCCCGGCAGGTCATGGACATGCGCGCGGCCATGGTCGCCAACGGCGACGGCAGCAAGAAGATCTGGGCCACCGAGTACGGCGTTCCCACCACCGCGGTATCGGGAGATCAGCAGAACGCGATGATCACCGACTTCATCCAGAAGTGGCGCGAGCTGCCCTACACCGGCCCGATCTTCCTGTACACGATGCGAGACAAGGCGACCGGTAGCAACGATCCGGAAGACACGTTCGGCCTGCTCGAGAGCAACTGGGGTGCCAAACCGGCGCTGTGGGGCCTGATGGGCCTGCTGCAGAACAACATCCCACGCACTGCCGAATACAACCGATTCGCTGCTGCTCCGAACAACTCCGGAGCGGTACTGGGACCGGTGTTCCCCGTGCGCGATACGTGGGCGCAGTACCGACAGGACGCGGTTCTCTACGAGATGCCGACCGGTTTCGTCGCCGTTCCTCGCGCTGTGGCCGAATCGATCCGCGCCACCGGATTTCTCCCGACCACGCCGTTCAACGGCACGTACCAGGATTTCGACAGCCCCTTCGGCCTTCGTGTGTTCTCCACCGCCATCGGCGGTACCCGCAACATCGGTGGCGGCATCTTCAGCGCCTGGGATCCCACCCTGGGGCCCGCAACGAGCGACGAGATGCCACAGTACGGCGGCGGCGTACGGGTGACGTTCCAGTACGGCACGATCACGTGGACACCGTACGTGGGAGCGACCGTCACCCGCTGAATTCATTCGATCGATTGATTGATAATTCACAAACCGCACGCCCCTTTTGATAGGGTGAAGTGCGCCCATTTCCCGGTGCAATCGTTGCGGTTACGTTAACTCTACGCAAAGGCGCGGTTTCGTTTTACCGATCAATTATTTTGCTTTGTGAACCACCTCACTTAATGCTATCTATTTCTTGCCGAAACGGATATTCATATAGCGCGAACGAATGACTCTTCGTGGCAGGATTATGTCCAGTGTTCGCACGTCTCGTCGGGGGGACGCCTGAAATCTCGACGCTCTCGTCGTGCACCGTTGCGCGCCGGAGCGTCTACAGGCGTTCGGGATGCCCTCTAGCTCGACTCGAGTACGGACCGACACGATGGGTAGCTCATGAATACAGATAGTGTTGTGTCACAACTGATTTCATTCGGTCGCATCCGGGTGGCAACATGACCGACGGTCTCCGCGTCGCGATTGCGCACGACTACCTCACGCAGCGCGGCGGTGCCGAGAAGGTCGTCCTGGCCATGGCCCGCGCCTTCCCCGACGCCCCCATCTACACGACGCTCTTCGAACCGTCCACGACGTTCCCCGAATTCTCCGAACTCGACGTGCGCCCGTCGACGTTGAACCGCATCGGCTTCCTGCGCAAGAATCACCGCGCCGCACTTCCCCTGCTGCCCTTCGCATCCTCGTCCATCGAGATCGACGCCGACGTGGTGCTCACCAGCACCAGTGGCTGGGCGCACGGCTTCCACACCTCCGGACGCAAACTTGTCTACTGCTATTCACCTGCGCGTTGGTTGTACGAATCACAGATGTACCTGGGTGAAAGTCGCAGCCCGGCCAAACGCATTGCGCTCAAGGCCCTCTCGTGGCCACTACGTCGATGGGACCTCCGCGCTGCACTGTCGGCGGATCGCTACCTGGCCATCTCCACCGTGATACAGCAGCGCATCACCGACGCGTACGGCATCCCGTCGACGGTGGTGCCTGCCCCGTTCACCGTGGAGACGGCACCACCACAGTCGATCCCCGAGGCAGCGACGTGGCTCGACGGCACCGGCTACTACCTGTGCATCTCCAGGCTGCTGCCGTACAAGAACGTCGACAAGGTGATGGCCGCATTTGCCGGCACCGACCGCAAGTTGATCGTCGTCGGCCGCGGCCCCGAGGCCGACCGGTTGCGAAAGCTGAAGTCCGACAACGTGCTCATGCTCAGCGATCTGACGTCGGGCCAAATGACCTGGCTCTACCGAGGGTGTAACGGTTTGATCGCCGCGAGCTATGAAGATTACGGATTGACCCCCATCGAAGCGGGTTACCACGGCAAGCCCAGCGTCGTGCTCCGCTGGGGCGGCTTTCTCGACACGGTCGAGGAAGGCGTCTCAGGGGTGTACTTCGATCAGCCACAACCAGATTCGATTCGCGACGCGGTCACCGCTCTCGAACGGACGGCCTGGGAACCACTGAAGATCCAGGCACACGTGGAGCAGTTCAGCGAAGAACGCTTCGCTGCCGAGCTCATTTCAGCAGTATCCGAGATCAATGCAGAACGAATCGAGAGGACGGCGTCGCGATGAACAAGCGCGCTTTGATCACCGGCATCACCGGACAGGACGGCCTCTATCTCGCAGAGCTGCTGCTGAGCAAGGGCTACAAAGTGTTCGGTCTGCTTCGCGGACAGAACAATCCGAAAGCCCCCATGCTGGAACGAGTACTACCCCAGGTCGAGATTCTGCACGGAGACCTACTCGACTTGTCCGCGCTGATGCGCGCCTTCGCTGTCGCCGATCCCGACGAGGTCTACAACCTCGGAGCCGTCTCCTTCGTCGCGTACTCCTGGGAGAACGCCCGCCTCACCACCGACGTCACCGGCGGCGGAGTACTGAACATGCTCGAATCGACCCGGTTGTACGAGCAGGTAGCGGGCAAGCAGGTTCGCTTCTACCAGGCATCGAGCTCGGAAATGTTCGGCAAAGTCCAGCAGGTGCCGCAGCGCGAGGACACACTGCTCTGGCCACGCTCGCCGTACGGTGTCGCCAAGGTCTACGGCCACTACATGACCATCAACTACCGCGAGTCCTACGGCATGCACGCCAGCTCCGGAATTCTCTTCAACCACGAATCACCGCGCCGTGGACCGGAATTCGTCACACGAAAGGTCTCCCAGGCCGTCGCGCGCATCGCACTCGGGCTGCAGACCGAGATCTCGCTGGGCAATCTCGACGCCAAGCGCGACTGGGGTTTCGCCGGCGACTACGTCGAAGCCATGTACCTGATGCTGCAGCAGGACGAGGCCGACGACTACGTGATCTCCACCGGCGAGACGCATTCGATTCGAGAACTTCTGGATCACGCCTTCGCAGCGGTCGACATCACGGACTGGGAGCCCTACGTCAAGATCGATCCGCGCTTCTTCCGGCCCGCCGAGGTCGACCTTCTCGTCGGCGATTCGTCGAAAGCGCAAGCTGCTCTTGGCTGGAAGCCCAAGGTCGCCTTCCCCGAACTGGTCGCGATGATGGTGCGCAACGACCTCGTCGAACAGTCCCCCGACACCGTCAAGATCGCGTGAACGCCGGGCCCCACCCGACCGCCTGATCACCGGAGTGGCGGGCCAGGACGGCAGCTACCTCGCCGAACTTCTGCTCGGCCGCGGCTGGACAGTTCACGGCGTCTCCAAGCCTGGCGGCACACCGGAGCCGGTGAACCCACTCGTCGAACAGCACGAGACCGACCTCAGCGACCACCGAGCCGCCACGGCACTGATCACCGAAACCGCCCCCGACTATGTCTTTCACCTCGCCGGGATCTCGTCGGTATGGAAGTCGTGGAACGACCCGGTACTGACCACCAGGGTCAACGGCGTCTCTGCAGCCGCTCTGCTCGATGCCTGCTTCACCCAGCAGGAGGCGTCGGGAAAGCGGATCGTGCTGATCAACGCATCCAGTGCCGAGATCTTCGCCGGATCCGGCGTCTCGCTGCAGAGCGAGACGACCCGAATCGCACCCACATCGCCCTACGGTGCATCGAAGGCTCTCAGTCACCACATGGTCGACGTCTATCGATCACGAGGACTCGAGCAACCAATGCCATTCTCTACAACCACGAGTCACCGCGGCGGCCGGATTCGTTCGTCACCCGGAAGATCAGCAAGGCCGCGGTCGCCATCTCTCGAGGGAACCAGTCCACGCTCGAACTCGGCAACCTCACTGCCGTGCGCGATTGGGGCTGGGCCCCGGACTATGTGAACGCGATGGCAGCGATGGCCGAGTACGGCAAGGGCGACAATTTCGTCGTCGCCACCGGCCAGGCCCACAGCGTCGCCGACTTCGTATCGACGGCGTTCGAGGCGGTGGGCATCGACAATTGGCGTGACTACGTGCGCACTGACTCGGAGATGCTCAGGCCGTCCGATTCGGCCAGAATGGTCGGCGACGCCTCCAAGGCCCGGAACCTGTTGGGTTGGGAACCGACGAAGACTTTCGATCAGGTCGTCCAAGCAATGATCGAGTTCGACATGACCGAGGAGATTGCAGCATGACAGCGGTGGAAAAGCCCGAGAACGAGACTTACGACGTGTCGAACTACAAGATGCAGGACATCACGTTCAAGCGGAAGCTGCGCAATCGCATCGGCACACTCGGCTTCAACATGATCGTCACCTACATTCCGTCGCACTGGATTCGGCAGAACTTTCTGCGCGCCTTCGGTGCAACGATCGGCAAGGACACCTCGATCTTCCGCGGCACCACCATCCTCGATCCCGAGGGCCTCACCATCGGTGACGCCTGCGCCATCGGGTTCCGGTGCATGCTCGACGCCCGTGGCGGAATCACCATCGGCAGCAACGTCGTCATCGCCAGCGACACCCACATCATCGGCGGGTACCACGACCACAACTCCCCCGAGTTCACACCGATCCTCGAGCCCTGCGTCATCGGCGACTACGTGTGGATCGCCAGCCGCAGCACGCTTCTCAGCGGTGTGACCCTCGGCCGCGGTGCCGTCGTCGGTGGTTGCTCGATGGTGCGATCGGATGTCGGCGACCTCGAAGTGGTTGCCGGTGTGCCCGCAAAGGTGCGAGCGATGCGTGATCCCGAGGCTCTCGCCTACCGCCCCAAGTATCGGCCACTGTTCTACTGATGATCCTGCGAGACTGCCGACTCGTCTACGTCGCCCCCCGATCCGGGGTGGGCGGCGTGGGCGACTATGCCGACGACTTCGCCGACGCCGTTCGGCCACACTTCGCCGAGGTGATCGAGTATCGCCACGAGGGACCCGGATCGCACTCGGCGCGCGATATTCTGCGCCACCGCACAGCGATTCAGGAACTCGTCGACGCCGATCCGGGTCGCGTCATCGTGCACTGCGAACTCAGCGGCGGCTCGGTGATGCCGTTCTGGGCAACCTCCCGACTCACCGGCGACCCGGTTGTGACCGCGACGGTGCACGACCCGCCCGGACTGGTCTGGTGGCCCGCGCGAACCAAATTCCTCGCCGGTAAGAAAGTGCTCAATCACGGCCTGCACTACCCACTTCGGTCGGCCTGGCGTTCGCTCGAACGCCGGGTGGCCGGGAGCCGAACACTGTTCGCCCTCACCCGCTCCGGTGCTGATTCACTCGCGCGCGAGTATCCCGACGCCACAGCCAAGGCCAGCGCCCTCTTCGTTCCCGCGCGGCCCGACATCGCCCCCGCCGAGGATCGGCCGCTGGCGGTCGGGCTCTTCGGATTGGTCTATCGGGGCAAAGGTTTCGACCAGATTCAGCAACTTCGCGACAGCCTCCCCGACGATATCGCGATCCGCATCGCCGGCCGGGGAACCGAATTGCTCGACCCCGTCGACGGCGTGGAGATCCTCGGCGAAGTGAACGGACCGGACGAGGATGCCTTCTTCGCGTCCATCCGCGCACTCGTCCTGCCCTACGGCAAACGGAGTATCTACGGCGATGCGTTCCCCGCGTCCTCGGTCGTGACGCGAGCAATCGCGTATCAGACCCCGGTGACGTGCCTCAAGGTCGGCGCTCTCGCCGAGTCCGACAGCGGAGCCCTGGTGGTCGACGGGGGTGTCGCCGAACTGGCCGACGCCACCGCCGACCTCATCACCGATCCGATTGCGCTGGGCAAACTTCGACGCGAGGTCGAGGCGCTTCGCATCTCCCACACCGCAGAGCTCGTCGTCGAGGACTTCGTCTCCGTGTGGGCGGCGCAATGAACGGCAATCTTCTCAAGGCCGGAATCGCTGCTCTGTGGACCTACGGCGGCCGCGGCATCGGGCTGCTGTGGACCATCGCGCTGATCGCCAAACTGGGGATCTCCGATTACGGCCAGTACGCGATGGCCTTCGCCCTCGCCGCGATCATCGCAGCACCACTGGATCACCCCTTCACCGTGCGCTCGATCCGCGTGACCGAACGAGAGTTTCTGGGCGAGCGCACTACTCGCGTGCTCGTCGGGGCCGTTCTCATCGTCGGCGGCCTGTGCCTGGTGCAGGTGAACTACATCGCCTGGTTCGCCCTGGTGATCGGCGGCGGTGAGCTGGTGTTCAATGCGTACAAGAGCAGGGCACTACGCGACGGCCGCCCCGATCTCACCCAGCGATTGGACACAGCACGCCAAGCCACGTCCATCGCGCTCGCGACGGCCTACCTGTTCGCCGTGCCCGACCCGAATTTGACCGTCGCGAGCCTGCTCTACGCCGCACCGTATTTCGTCATCGCCGTGCTAGCCGCCGTCCGGACGCGCGTCGCTGCTCCGCGCATCCCCGGATCGTGGCGCGAGATGTCGATGCTGATCTCGGAGAACCTCGCCAACGCGGTCTACATCCAAGGCGACGTGCTGCTGCTCGGCTTCCTCACCGACTCCACCATCGCCGGCTACTACTCCGTCGCTGCAGTGACGGCCTGGGCGGTGGCCTTCATCGGCCAGGCCTTCGGCAACACCTTCCACGAGAAGCTGCGTGCAGCAGACGGACTCGTCAGCGCCGGACCGGCCCTGAAGCACACCGCGGTTCTCGGCTGCGCCGCCGGCTCCCTGCTGTTGGTAGCCGGTCTGCTGCTCTTCTTCACACCGGCCTCCCCGCAGGTCGCGGGCGCCTCGTGGTGATGTCGTTGTTCGTGGTGATGCGAGTGATGAACCATGTGTTCACCACCGTGCTCTACTTGCAGCACCGCGACCGCACACGAGTGATGGCCGCAGCGACGCTGGCACCGCTGAAGATGGTTCTCGTCCTGTGCCTGTTCCCCTTCGGTGCCGTCGGCGCGGCCGTGGCCTCGGTGGTCACCGACGCCGTGCTGCTGGTCTGGTTCATGCGCGCCCTGTATCGGCATCCGGTGAAAGAAGAAGTGACACAATGAGACGCGCGACATTCCTGCTGTCCAAAGACCCCGTCACCGAGCACGGCGGCGATATCGCGCTGTCGCGCTTGATGATGCAGCTCGCCCGCGAGGCGTTCGAGGTGCGTTCGATCTGCCTGTCCAAGGAGACCGACGTGGCCCCCGACGTGGTGCGCGTCCCCAAGCCCACGGTCGATGTGGGGTTGCTGATGAAGTCGCTGCGGCCGACGCGTTCGGTGGTGCACGGACGCTACGACGTCGACGCCTTCCGCGACGCCATCGACGCATCCACCTCCGATGTGTATGTGGCCGAACACAGTTACATGGCCGAATCGTTCCTCCGCTCGTCCAAGCTGGGGTCACCGTTCGCGATCAACACCGTCAACACCGAGTCGCAAGTGTGGAAGGTGACGCGCGGATTGATCGGCCGTATCGAGGCACCACGCATCCTGCGGGACGAGATTCGCGTCGCCCGCGCGGCAGATGCCGTCGGGACCTACGATGCCGACGAAGCGCAGATGTACCGGAGCAAGGGCGTGCGCGACGCTCGGTGGATCGACCTCACTCTCGAACCCGCGCCGCAGCTGGACCTGTCCGAGACCGCGAAGCGTCTGGTGTTCATGGGAACTCGTGACTGGCCGCCGAACCAGGAAGCCTTCAAGATCGCGCTCGAGTACTGGCCGGCGATCTCTGCCGGCATCGACGGTGCCGAACTGTGCATCATCGGCGCGAAGGCCCCGGGTGCCAAAGATCCCGTCTATCCAGCCGGAGTTCGCGATCTCGGCTTCGTCGACGATCTGCAGGAATTCCTCGGCACCTGCCGAGCGTTGATCGCCCCGGTCGCCACCGGCGGCGGCGTGCGCGTAAAGATCCTCGACGCCGCCAGCAAGGGACTACCCGTCGTCGGAACCTCGGCGGCCGTCGGGTCGCTCGACTCGATCTTCGAGCTGCCCACGTTCGACGACACCGAGCAGTTCGTCGCCGAGTGCCGCCGCTACCTGCTCGACCGCACCGCCGCCGTCAAGGCAGGTGAGCGCATCTACGAGCTGAACACCGCGCGCTGGAACGACCGCGTGCCCCATTCCACCGTCGAAGCACTGATCAGCGCCCCCGCTCACGAGCACCTTAGGATGATCGCCATGACCCTCCGCTCCCGTCTGCTCACCGTTGCCGCAGCCGCCGCGATCGCCGTCGGCCTCTCTGCACCCGTCGCACACGCGGCCCCGCCCGCCGGACTCGGATTCACCGGCGGAGCGCCATTTCTGACGCTCGACGACGCAACGCTGAACAACGAGCTCGGTGCCGGACGCGACATCGGTGCATCGTGGGTACGGGTGGTCGTGAACTGGGCGGCAATCGAGACAGCACCGGGCGTATTCGACTGGGGCAACACCGATCGCGTGATCAACGCTGCAACGGCGCAGGGCTACTCGGTACTGGCCGTGCTGGGCGGAACCCCCGGATGGGCGCAGGGCGGCATCGCCTCACCACTGCCCGGTGCAGTTCCGTTGGATCCCAACGCCTTCGGCGCATTCGCCGGCGCAGCTGCGGCGCACCTCGGTGAGCGCGTCGACCACTACGAGGTGTGGAACGAGCCGAACATCCCGACGTTCTTCGCACCCGTCGACGCCGTCCGCTACACGAACATGCTGCGTGCGGCCTACCCCGCGATCCACAACGCCGACGCCGGAGCCACCGTGCTGAGCGCCGGGCTGGCGACCACCATCAACGCCGGAGCCTGGACCACCGCGCCGGTGACCTTCCTGCAGCAGATGTACGCCGCCGGAGCAGGCGGATTCATGGACGCCGTCGCCATGCACCCCTACACCTTCCCCTTCACCGTCGAGAACGACCCCAACGGACAATGGGCACAGGTGGATCAGGCATACGGCACGATGGTGGCCAACGGCGACGGTGCCAAGAAGATCTGGATCACCGAACTCGGCGCACCCACCGGCAACGGTCCCATGGCCGTCACCGAGGACGCACAGGCCGCGATCATCGGCTCGAGCCTGGCCAAGGCGTCGTCGCTGCCGTACGTCGGCCCGGTCTTCGTGCACTCGCTGCGCGACTCGGGCACCGACCCCGCCGATTCCGAGCAGAACTACGGACTACTGCGCACCGACTTCAGCCCCAAGCCGGCCTACGACGTGGTGCGGGGTTCGTAGCGCTGCAATTTTTGCTGGCGAAGCGCACCTGATCGTTCACGATCGCACCGTGCACGCGGGAACCCGCGCACTCGACTCGATACTGAACGCTCAGGTCCGGTTACCGCCGGCTCCGATCACGGGCACGCGCACGGAATTCGCCGATTGCGAGGACAGTCAATGCGACCCCCAACAGGGTGAGGGGAACTTGGGCGAGCGGAGCGTCGACGTCGAGTACGACGATCTGCCACACCACCCACGCGATGGTCACCAACCCCACCAATGCGACGCACACGGCAGCTTCGGAGGCGTCGACGAGCACGGCAGCCACGCAGATCAACGGTCCGAGGCCGAGGAAGATCAGCACGAACAACCCGGATATGCGGTAGTCCCAGGTATGCCATTCGGGGAGCATTCCGACGTTCAAACCCAGTGACCGCCCGCTGGGGTCGGAGACCAACGACAGTCCGTTGTACGTCCCGGCTGCGCCCAACAGGATCAGCAATGCCACCGTCGAGAGCTTCTTCACGGTGGCGTCATGCGTTCGTCGTCCTTCGCTTGTGGCCGGCAGCGGTTCACGTCAAGGTCGATACTGCCAGAACGAGTCCGATTGGTCTTGTTCTATTCGAGTGTCTGCAACGTGAGCACCTGCCCGTCCAGGCTGCCGCTACGCTCGGTGGGTTGCGCGCCCGCCCTGGACCGTGCCCCGACCGCACAGGAGACTCCGCATGCCCAAGCTGAAATCCATCAGCGAGTTCACCGGCAAGTGGTTCGCCCTGATCGTCGTGGCCGCAGGAGCACTGGCCCTGATCACTCCCGACACGTTCAGCGGCGGCACTCCGGCCGTTCCGTGGCTGCTGTCCATCATCATGCTCGGCATGGGAATGACGTTGCGTCTGTCCGACTTCGACGTCGTCGCTCGACGACCGTGGGCACTGTTGCTCGGTGTCGCCGCGCAGTTTCTCGCGATGCCGCTACTCGGTCTGGGCATCGCCAATCTACTCGGCCTCTCTGCCGCACTGACCGCAGGGATGGTGTTGGTCGGTTCGGCTCCGGGCGGCACTGCGTCCAACGTGATGGTCTACCTCGCCAAGGGCGATACCGCGCTGTCGGTGGCCATGACGTCGGTGTCCACCTTGCTCGCACCTGTTCTCACGCCGCTGCTCGTGCTGTGGCTCGCCGGTGAATTCCTGCCGGTCGATGCGGGCGGGTTGTTCGTCTCGATTCTGCAGATCGTGCTGGTTCCCGTCGTACTGGGCGTCGTTCTGCGCCTGCTGTTTCCCGCGGTGATCGATCGCATGCTCGACGCTCTGCCGCTGGTGTCGGTGGCTGGGATCACCGCGGTGGTGCTGTTCGTGGTTGCCGCCAGTGCACCGACACTGCTGTCCATCGGAGCCCTCATCGTCCTGGCCGTCGTGCTGCACAACTCGCTGGGACTCGCCGTGGGGTACGGCATCGGCAAGGCGTGCGGACTCGACGTCGCCAGCCGACGCGCGATCAGCATCGAAGTCGGCATGCAGAATTCCGGATTGGCCGCGGCTCTGGCCTCGGTGCATTTCAGCCCCGCGGCAGCCCTGCCCGCGGCCATCTTCTCGGTGTGGCACAACGTCTCGGGCTCACTACTCGCCAGCTACTGGTCTCGACGTTCGATCGAACCGCGGCCGGCCGAGCGACCAGCGGAGTCGACACGCACGACCACCGACTGAGGCTGGATTCCACTCCGAATCCGGTGCAGCTAGCCGCGCTCACAGCGCGGTCAGCTGCACCGGATTTTTCAGTTCTGGGGCCGTAGCGCTCTTGCGTTATCTGCATTCATTATGCAATATTCGCAACAACGCTCCGCATCCGCCGAGCGCACCGTCGAGGAGGCCTCATGATCACAGTGACCAGTGCCGCGGGTGGTGTCGGCCGCTTGCTCGTTCGACAGCTCGCCATACAGGACGTGCCAGTGCGGGCGGTGGTCAAGAACGGCGCGCAAGCTGCGACCACCCGCAAGGACGGGGCCGTCGAGGTTGTCGTGGGCGATCTCAGATCGGAGGACACGCTTCGCAGGGCCTTGGCCGGGGCCGACGTCCTCTACCACGCAGCACCCACTCAGATCATCGACGAGAAGCCCATCATCGATCACATGATCGAACTGGGACCGGCAAACAGGCTGCAGCACATAGTTTTCCATTCCGTGATCCATCCGAACCTGCATCAATTGACGCACCATCACCAGAAGGACATCGCCGAAGGAATACTGCGGAACAGTGGAATTCCCACTACGGTTCTCAGACCGTCGCACTACATGCAGAACTACCTGGAAGTGTGGGAATTCCTGCAGGCCGGAGTCATGCCGTACCCGGTTTCACCGGACAGCGTGATGGGCGTTGTCGATGTCGCCGACGTCGCCGAAGCAGCCGCGAACATCCTCATCGACCCATCCCCGCACACCGGCTGCGTCTACGACCTGTCCACCGTCGAACTGACACGACACGAGATGGCGCAGATCTGGTCCGATGTGCTGGGCCACCGGGTCACCGCCATTCGGATCCCCCCATCGTCGTTGACGAACCAACTGAACGTGCTGCCCGCACTCGCCTCGGTCGTCGGGCATGCAGTGCAATCGACGAAACTGAACTCCATCGGCCACCTCGTGCGCGGCGCCAAGGCCGCGTCGAACCCTCGCGACATGAAGAATTGGCCCGCCGATGCACGCGAGGCGTACCGCACGATGATGACCCACTACGACGGCCACGGCCTCCCGGCCGGAGACCTGACGGTTCTTCCGACTCTGCTCGGTCACGCACCGACGTCGTACGAGGAGTTCGCACGCCGCTCGGCCGCCGAGCTCGGGCGCGCGCCCGTCGGTTCGGACCGATGAACCGCCGAGATTCTCGCTACCGACCGGGCCGCTCCTTGGTGACCGGTGCAAGTTCGGGAATCGGTGCCGAGTTCGCCCGAGCACTGGCCGCCCGAGGCTCCGATCTCGTACTCGTAGCTCGACGCGAAGACCGCCTGACCACCTTGGCGAAGGAGCTCGAGCAAAACCACGGAATCCGTTGCCGCACAGTGTCCTGGGACCTGTCCGAGGAAGCGAGCGGACGCCGACTGCGCGAGGCCGTGCCCGAGCAGATCGATCTCGTCGTCAACAATGCAGGGTTCGCGGTACAGGGACCATTCGCAGACGGCGATGCCGAAAACTTCGAGCGCCTCATTGCCGTCGACATCCGCGCTGTCGTGGACATCTGCTCGGCGTTCCTACCGGACATGATCGACCGAGGGGACGGAACCATCGTCAACGTCGCCAGCACGACTGCGTTCCAGCCCGTCCCGTCACTCGCGGTGTACGCGGCCGCCAAGGCATTCGTGCTCAGTTTCAGCCAGTCCCTGTGGTACGAAGCAGGACAACACGGCGTCAGAGTGTTCGCGCTCAATCCCGGCCCGACCCGCACCGAATTCTTCGACGTCATCGGAGACACCGCTGCAGCAGCCGGCACATACCAAACACCGACCGAGGTCGTTGCTACTGCGATGCGCACACTCGACGCCAGACGGTCTCGCCCGCAGGTGATTTCGGGCCGACGAAACACTGTTCAGGCCATCGCGGCGGGTCTCGTCCCCGCGCGAGTTCTACTGCCCACCCTCGCGCGGATGCTCCGCTAGGCTCGGGCCGAACTCGGCACCTGACGAGGAATGTAGTGTCACGACCATGGCCAGGGTCTCCAGATTCACACTCGCCGATAGGCAGGATGCGGTCGCCCGTGCGTTCGGCGGTTCCGAGAGCCCGGCGGACGTGGCGTCCTCGCTGGGCATCCACACCACGACGCTCTATCGCTGGGCCGGGTCTTCGGCTACCGACGAACCCGGGCCCGCAGCGGCCCGACTGATCGAGGCCACCCAGGAACTGCTGCGAGACTCCGATTATGCGGACATCACGATCGAAAGTGTCGCTCTCCGATGCGGTCTCGCGCCGAGAACCGCGTTCCACCACTTTCCCACCAAACGTGAACTCTTCCAGGCCGCCGTCGACGACGCCGCCACCGTGCTGATCGGCCGCATTCACGAAAAATCGGCGGCCGCCACTTGGCCGGGCACCCCACTCGAGCAGCTGCAGACATTCCTTCGCATCGCGGCAGCGAGCATCTACGACACCCCACGAACCCACGTCCTGTTCCGCAATCTGGGAGTACCGAGATCCGAGGGCTCGGCAGAACGCTGGCACGACAGTTTCGTCGACGCGATTGCCCAGTTGCTCCGGTCCGCCTTGGAAGTAGGGCAAATCCATAGCGACACAGATGTATTCGCTGCAGCCCATCTGCTCACCGGCGCCATGCGGGGGATCCACAGTGCGGTGTTCGAAGGCGTCGATGCCGACATTGCACTGGACCTGGTCGAGAGAGTTCACCTCTTGATCCCACCTCGATGATCGAAGAAGGACCTCCATGTCGAATCTCCACCATGCTCCACTTGCAGGCGTAGACCCGAGCACCCTGTACCGCATCATGGCGCTTCGGGTCGAGGTGTTCGTACACGAACAGAAGATCGTCGACGAGCCGGAACTCGATGGTGCAGACCTGCTTCCGACGACGGAGTTGTTCTGGATCCACGACGAGAACGGCAAAGTGTTGGCCACCCTGCGCGTGCTAGTCGACGACGCGGTCCACATAGGACGCGTCGCGACCGCCGTTCAGGGTCGTGGCCGCGGCTATGCAGGACAACTCGTCGAGGCCGCACTGACGGCATACCCCGGGGTGGTCGAGATCTCCGCGCAAGCGCACCTCGAAAACTGGTACGGGCGCTTCGGATTCGTTCGAGTGGGAGAGCAGTATCTGGAAGCGGGAATCCCGCACGTGAAGATGCTCACCCGCGCCGATTGAGTCTGCGCCGTGCTGGCGATCAGCAGTCTCGTGACCAGAACTGCCGGTGGAACTGTCGCACTCGACGCTAGCCCCGGCATCGAGCCCTGCGCAACCAGCCGGACCGTACAAGAACGGACTGGGCCGCCTGAACGAATGTGTTGCACAGGGGAGGTGTCGTCGTCTGCCCCCGTCACGTCGTCGTCGGCGACGCAGACGGCGTAGTTGTCGTAAAAGCTCCCATGTGGACGACGTGATAGTCACGGCCGAGGACGTGGTGCACACCAGGCCTCGAAACGGAGCTCCTCGTCCAGAATGGGCTCGTCAGGTCAGCTAAGGGGTCAGCGAATTTCGCTCCACTCCGGGTCGTTATTCGCGAGATCCCCGCTCCATAGTAGTCGAGTCGAGCATTAGTCGCAGGTCACGATCCGGGTCGAGGTGAGAATTGCCGGTCCATGAACGTGCACCAAACGCGCTCGACGAACAGGGAGCATCCTAGGCAGCGGCATTGCCGACTGGTGCCTGCCGCCGCCCATCGCGGTCGACTTCTACCCCTTCGTCAAATACCAGCTCCATCGAATGTGACAGGAACGAACCTCCGTCTCCAGCCGCTCAACCGTCGCGTCGGCGTGAAGTACAGATTAGGGTTAACCGTTTTCGTACTTCAAAATGTCATTCGCGCACACCTTGATCTCTAATTTCAAAAGCTGAAACATCTCGGCCACTGTCTCCTTATATTGCGGAACGTTTAGCTGAAGAAATTCAAGGGCGCGTTCGTCCCCTGGCGTACCTGAGTCAAAAATGCTCTCAAATTCATCCAGCTGTTCATTCGTTAACCCCTCAGATAGCTTGTCGCCGACGCGTAACTCGAACGTCTCGTAAACGAACTCAAGAAAATGCGGCCGCAACCAGTTGGGGAGATCTCCTAAACCGCATTCGACCAGGTAGTTGTCGTCAAAAGCCTCCTCAATCAATAGAACCACCCAAATCTACGATAGTAGACTTAAGCGATCGACCTCGCTCAAATTTCCCAAATGTAAAGCTGGCACCGCCGTAGCGGGGAGACACTAGCGCCTTTCTGGCCCCAGTCAAGCCGTCCGAGGTGGAGCAAACAACCTGCAAAGACGCCCGCGTATTCACGTTGCAAAACTCAACGAAGCCCACCAGGTCCCCGGATTCAAAAAATGATCTAAGCGGCTCCGACAACCTCCTGAGCGCAGACGGCACCATTAAGTCAGGTCGCAAGACCAAAGTTCGATAGCTGAGATTCAATACGCCGGACACGCGGCTATTCTTGTTCGCTGTGCCAATGAACGCAAACTCATCGACCAAAATCGGCACTCTGACCAAAGACTGGCTACCTACATCTTCATTACCACCAGGTACAAATAGAAATACCGAAAACGAAACATCGATCAGCGGCCTTCTACTCCGGTTTACGAATTTGACTCTCATTTCATCCGGTCCGCCGTTTCGAGGTGGCGGACTGAAAACGCAGACTTCCGAAGAATACTGCCCCCGAGGCGCAATCGCGTGCCAAAGTATCCACCAGGTGAAAATGGACGACAATACGCCAACCGGAATTCCCCATAGTACCGCCGCCATGTATGTCAACCCTTCCACTAAGATGTATAACTCCGATTTGCAGAATCGATCTAGATCAAATCAGAGGTCATTCATTGTCCCCCGATTCAGCACTGTGTTTTTCAGACTCCTGACCCTTAGTGCTAGCCGAGCCCGGCTGAATTTCCGAGTGCTTAGTTAAACGAACACCATCGCTATTGCGAGGCGCCGATTTCTGGTTCTGACTCACCGCTCCGGTTTCCTGATTCAGTTTCTTCCTCTTCTCTAGCCACTCGTCAAGGAAAGATGGTGTCGCCGATCGGTCGGTGGCGGCAGGCTTCCTCTGTTCATTACGTGCCCGACGCTGCTGCTCACGCGCGCGCACCACGCTGCTCTCAATCAAGGATTCCCGCTCCACAATCCCGGCACTAAGGTCGCTCCGGTTCTTAACGCGTCCCAATAACCTGTGCCGTTCACGAATCTCACGCCTAGTTTCCGAATACCCCTCGTTACTTGAGGCGTTTGGCACTTTGACTGTAAAAAGAGACTGTTCCCCGGACACCAGCGCGCTGACTACAGGCGTGTATCGTGGAAGACGCGTCAGCGACTCTGCCTTCAATCCCAGATAGTCGGCAAAATATCGATTATCCTCCGGGCTCGATCCGAAGACAGCCATGTTTAGGACGTTCCCTACTACGGCTTCGAGCAGCCTGCGGCTGGACGTACCACTGTAGCGAGAAAACTCCTCTAACTGGCGAAGATTTTGGTTAGCAAGCGTGAGCCCGAGCCCGAACTTACGGGCCTCAGCTACCATCTCATCAAAATCTGTTGTTGCGAAGTTCTGAAATTCATCAACATACAGGTAGAACGGTTTAAGTTGCTTTCCCCGATTTAGACGTGCACGACGGAAGACTGCCTTGCGCAGACATTCTTGAATGTACGATCCGAGTAGGGTTGAAGCCGACCTGCTCATCTCCCATTCCGGAATAGTCACAAGAAGAATACCCGACTCCGACACGACATCGTCAATGCTGACGGTGCTACGTCCACCGCCCAATACCTGCCCGAGAAGATGATCCCCATTCATTTCGCTAAACTTCGACAAGGCCCAGTTTAGAACTTGCGCTACCTCTTGATCACCTTGACGATCGAAGTTTTGCCATTCACTGATCAAATCTTGGTCGGTCAGCGAATTCTTTATCCACAATCTGCGTTCTTTGGTTTGAAGTATTCGTGAAAGCTCGACCACCGTCCTTTCTTCGATTGGGTAGCCAGACGAAGCCATCGAGCGCAGCGTTAGCCGAACGAGCGCCTCAAAACGAGGCCCATAGAATTCATGGAACGACTGACGAGTGATCAAACGAATAAAATCTTCGATAGCCAAAGCTTGTTCGCTGGCATCGTGAACATCGAGATCCAGCGGATTAATCACCGGGATACATTCGGGGTCGCCAAAGTCAAGCAGAAGTACTTCGTCTTTTCTCTTGCCCGCATGGCCGAGAAGATACTCGACTAGATCGCCGTGCGGATCGATGACAGCGAGGCCACGGCCCTCTTCGATATCCTGCCTGGCAAGGTGCTTGAGTAAGTTGCTCTTACCCGAGCCTGTGCGTCCTACGATATACAAATGCTGTAGACGGCTCTCGTCACTCAGTCGCGGGTGCACGTCCTGGTCGCCGGTGGCAGATTCGGATACCGCAGTGCCAAGTGATACACCGGAGGTTGCGATCGGAACTTGCCGTAAACTTCGAGTGAAGCGTCGCCGCTGCGCTAGACCCCTACCCTCAATGTGTCCGTATGGAGGATGCGCAATGCGAAGCACTTGAGACGGTGCCAGGCCTAAACGGAGCGTGCCATCAATCTGAGAATTCGGTGGCGTCAACCCGTACAGCTTTCCTGCAACTACCCGAAGAACCGAGGTTTGAATTTCCGCGTTACTAGTAACTGACGTACTGAGGTCTAGCGCTCGAACCGCATCGAGTTCTGCCATAGCGCTTTTTAAGTAAATACTGTTCGCAACTTTTTCCTCTGCGCTGGAATATTCAACGTCGAGATGCGGAGTCGGAACATTTGATTGCACCAGTCCATCGACGGGAGTTACGAAGATTACTAGACTGGAGGGCTCAGGCAAGACACGCAGATAGTCGACCACTGAAGACCAGTCGTCTTGTATTTTTGGGACAACGTTCCCCGATTGGGGGAGTTCATAAACATGATCCTGCGCCGGCGGCTCGACCAGCTCAAGAGATGAAACACTCCATCCTTGCCTAAACGAGATCATCATCAATTGCCCAATGGAGGCCATCAGCTCAGTTTGAATTGATTCGCTCTCGCTCGCACAAATTAGGTACACATCGAAAAACGGAACCAAATCGCCCGCTGACGATCTTTCGGTCCACAATCTATACTGAAGTTCAACCTGCCCAGGTTCGTAGGTGGCAAGTAATTGAAGTATGTGAGCTTGATCGCTTAACGACTTGGCCGCATCTTCGCCGGTGTAGTTGCCGAGCCTGAGGGCAAGTAAGACATGGCGACCGGAATCTGTTCCAGCTCCATCTACCGCGCCGTTCCGTCCACCTCGTGCAGTCAGCTTCCGGTCTGAGTGCTTAGGCCGTATCCTGTTCTGAGTCCGGGTAACTTCGTCAAGCATCGATCCCATCTCGCACCGCCGGAGACCATCCTCAACAATTCCTTGCGCAAACGGTCAAGTGCCTTATATCTTACATCAATCGGGGACCGAATTTCACTAAGTCGCAAATGCCTTGTATAAAGGGACCAGTCCGCCGAGTCACCTTTTGCCCGCCTGGAACGTCTTTCCAGATTTTTCAGCGCGTCTACGAGTATTGGGTTGGACGAATTTGACTCAGCGTATGCCAACGCCCCGGCGACCTGGCCGGTAAAAGACGGGTCCTGAAATTTACTTTTTGGCCATTCATTCATCATGTCAGATAGGCTTGCGATTCCTTTGAGCTCCCCGAGATCCGACGCGACGTTGTCGTCATACAATAGAGCCGATCGCACCGTCAGACTGTTCCTAACTGATTGCAGACCCTTCGGAACTGTTGGTGAGCCATTCCACTCGACGATCAGTATTCCTTCCGCACCTGGAGGTAGCGGATCGGTTCCCCTGCTGTTTACGAAGTCGATGGCCGACATGAATGCCGCGGAGACAATCGACCCGCCGAACGCGGCATGATTCGCGACGGCCGTGGGCCTCCTCGGCACCGGGCCAGTAAATTCCGCCGTCGACTTTGATAGCGCCGAGACTAGGTCCATGTCCGATTCAGCATCGCCTTTCTGCCTTAGATGGTCCATACAAATGGCAAGACCAACCCGAATTCGATTATCTTTCGAATCTACGAAATCAACTACGGTTCGCCCTTCTCCCGGATCCATAACTTCGCCCTGCGCGTCGTGCTTCTTGGAAACAACTATTGGATCGCCAGATACCGGAACGAACACCGCAATATTTCTTTGGATGAACTTATGTGCGTCAATTACGCCCGACTGTTTCAGGTGCACTACGTCCTCGGGTCGAATGTACCCAAAGCCTGCGAAGGTCGCGATCCTATCTCTGTGACCAATGAGTACTGGCAGCGCGGACGGGGGTATCGAATTTTCGGGAAATACTGCAATATCGGCCTTCTCTTTGATCATAAACGTGAGGAGCTGGCCTATTTTCAGCCGCATATAGTCCTCGTACTCACGGATATTTGTATCGATAATAGAATCGATTGCTTCCGTTATATCTATCCCAATTTGAGAATCCAAGAAAGGCCGGACATCTGTTGTCCCGTTAATGAGGTCTTCGGTCGTAAATAGTGGCTCCTCCGGTGCCAGAGTCTTAGCTGGTTAGTCATGACTCTGGGGACGTAATCGATTTGGACTACCGCTACCTTGACCATCGGTCTCCTCACACTTGACTTGGCCAAAGATTACATCGTCCTGGCGATGTCCACATAGTTGTACGCATGAAGAGTCATGAGTCTGATACCGCACCATCGTGGGTCTGCCCGAGCAACCTCTGGACGAGCAACCTAAGTAGTTGCACATTCCGCTGGTCGCTTTTTCGTCAACAGGTCGTTTCGCTGCGAGTGCTCGCGGCACCGGGCCGTTGCAAGCACCCCTCATTGCGGTCGGCGAACCCGGCCGCTTCGGATTTTGCCCACCGCACGCTCCGTGCCACCCTCTCCGCCATTGTTTCATGTCATTCGGACGGATGATGGACGCTGCGGCTCACGATGGAGTAGCTTGCACGGATGCCCAAGCAGTGGCAAAGACTGACAAGACAATTACTAGACTTAGTCGCGGGTACTAGTCCGCGCCGCACTGGGCTAGCCAGACATTAACCTGAGCTGCAGTAGTTACTTTTGTTTTGAACGTCGACCACTTCAGGATCGCCATTTTTTTGCGTGAGCTTACGTCATCGCAACCTCAAACGGTTCCCTAGCCGCGAATTCTGCCGTTGTGTTCACTCTTACCGCCAATGCGCTCCTGACAGCCCGTACCCCAAGAATAGTCCTCTGCCGGCGAAAAGGAACCGATCACAGTTCGAGACTGATCATGCGATGGTATTCAACCTGGACGCCCTTCCTTGTAAAATCCAGTTCGAAGAAGGAGGAGAAAGCGTCCCCGACATATAAACGAGTCCTTGGACTTCATCCTTTACTGCCGTTCGACACCGCGGATGATCGGGTACCGGCGACCCAGTGCCAGCTCTGCTCCGTGCCCGCAACGCGGGCTTGTGCACCGCAGCCCAACCAGATAGCCAGGGCTTGGAATGATATTTATGGCTGCCTTAAGTTACTGCGGGTTAGTCAGAGAAGGGAAGGGGCCGTGTCCGTAGCGCGGCCAATCCGCGCAAGGCATCTACCAAACGCCGAGCTTTACCCAATTTTGGTAGGTGGCCTCTATCGGCACTTTTGAGCGGTCTGCCTAGAAATTCCGCCAAGGAGGCGTCAACTGGGGAGGGGCTCAAGCCTCGACTCCGCGGGTGCGAGGCCACGACGATCGGTCCTCTGAGCACTAGTGCACTACCGAGCAGAATGCCGGTCACCCCGAAGGACCCGGCGACTACGCCGACTGTCAGCGGAATGAGGATCTACCCTGGTCTGTCGGCCGACAGACGCAGCCCCATTGCCTCCCGATGCGTGGATCTCGGCCTGATCGGCACCTCCCACGATCTGGGCTGGCGCAGTGGTCACCGGGCGCGCCTACACCGTCTGGACCCGATCGGGCGACAAACTCCACAACCAAGGCTTTCGACCACGCCCGCCCCGGCGACGTCATCGTAGTCAACGGTTCGGGTGACGACACCCCCGCCCTCATCGGAGATCTGATCGGCATCCGTGCGAAATCACTGGCGATCGCGGGCTTCGTCATCGGTGGTGCCGTCCGCGACGCCGATGCGTTGGCCGAACTGGGACTACCCGTCTTTGCCCGATGCGTCACACCGGCCGGGCCCTACAACGACGGACCGAGTCGCCTGAGCGAGCCTCTTGCACTGCGAGGTTTCGTCGCCTACTCCTGTGATGGAGCGCCGCCGACGCAGACGGAGTGGTCGTCGTCAAGAGTGCGGATGTGGACGACGTAATCGTCGCGGCCGAGGACGTGGTGCCACGCGAGGCCTCGAAGCGCGGGAGCTTCTCGTCCGGCATGCGTTAGTCGGGTCGATTCCAGGTAGGCACTCCGTGCTCCACTCCGGAGTCCTAGTCGCGGGGACACCCGCAGCCGAGGCCCGGGCTGGAGCACAACAATCAGGTACACGATTTCTCTCGTCGTACAAGAACCGTTCCCCGATCATCGCGCCCCTGATCAGCTACTACAACACCGGAAACCGCATCGCCGACGCCCAACGCGCAGCCGGCCTCCAGCCGACTTGCAGCTCGGTCGTCGGGCTTCTGCTCACCTTCGTCTTCGGACTGCAGAGTTTGTACTACCAAATGGAGCTGAACAAGATCACGGCGCGATACAACGACGTCGAGCAGGGAACGGTAGTCCCTCTCGCTGCCTGAGCCACACACTTCTGGGCTTCCGGTCGACAGTCAGTCCCGCGTGAACTGATGCATCGCTGCAGGGCGACCCAGTCGATAGCCCTGCAGCAAGTCGGCCCCGATCGACGTGGCCGCATCGAGATCCTCGTCGGTCTCGATGCCCTCGAACACGCAGCGCGCGCCGGTCTTCGCGCGAAATCCAGGATGAGTTCGGCCACCACCATCTTGATCCGGTTCTCCCTCATGCCGTGCACGACGAACGCGTCGAGCTTGATGACATCGGGTTCGAGCAGCACCAGGTGACGCAGACCCGCGTAGCCCGAGCCCACATCGTCGACGGCGATGTCGACGCCGCCGCGTCTGAGTTCGGCCAGCACCGCCAGCACCCCGACCTCGTCGTCGATGCTGGCATGCTCGGTGATCTCCACGATCAGGTGCCGTCGTTGGCCGAATTCGACGAGATGTCCCACCAACGAGAAGTCGGCCAGTAGTGTTGCGGCACAGAGATTCACAGCAAGGAACGATCCGTGCGGGAGCTGAGCGGACTCCCTCAGGGCATTCATGACGGCAGACGTGTCGAGAGCTGCCCCGAGTCCACAGCACACGGCGTCGGCGAACCAACTCTCGGTGGTGCCGCCGCCTTCCGGAAAACGTGAGAGAGCCTCGTATCCCTCGATCGAGCCGTCGACCGCGCGAACGATCGGCTGAAAGACGATGGTCGGACCACCCGAGTCGATGACAGCCCGGATGCGACGCGATACATGTCGCCGGTGGGAGGCGTCCCTAGTCGGTAGCACGGGCCCGCAACGGAATGACCGGGCACAGCGTCACCGACACCGCACTCCCCCTGATCGACCCGCTCACCGCCGAGGGATCAGGAAATTGTCGCATCTCCCGCCATCGCCAGCGGTCGATGATCAGTCGAAAGTACATGCTGCCAAGGGACGATCGGCGAACCTGTCCATCAAGAACTGGGCAGCTTCTCCACCGTAGCCGTCGATCAGCTGCGGACCGAAGTGGTTCGGCAACACCGCGCCCTGCAGAATCGGCGGCAATGGGTTGCTGTTGAACTGCACGGTCGCACCGCGACCGCACCAGTCGTCCGCCAACTGCCGGGCCTGGCCGTACGGCACTGTGTCGTCGTTGATTCCGCTGGTGATCAACACCGGAGCATTGGGTGTACGCCGTCCGATGCGTTGCTCGTCGAAGATCTCACCGGCCTGGGGAATGGCGCGAAGGTTCTCGAGCATCGACTTGCCGTCCTTCGTCAACGACTCCGTGCGCAGAAACGGATGCTCGAGAATGGTGTCGCCGATGCATTCGGTCGACAGTTCGTTCAGCACCGCCTTGCCGTGATCGGTGAGCCTGCTGTGCACGAGCGGCTTCAACGTGGGGTCCCGCTCGATGAAACCGTTGAGGGCATAGCCGATCACACCGCCGATCAGGGTGCCGTCGACCGTCCCCAACACATCCAGTAGGTCTGCCGTCGGTGCGCCTGCCCACGTTCCCTTCAGATCGAGTTCCGGTGCGTATTCCGACGCGAGTTCGGCGGCGGCCGCTGCGGCACCACCGCCCTGCGAGTAGCCCCAGATTCCGATGGGCGCGTCCGCATCACCCGCGAGTTCGAGTGCGGCGCGGGCACCGTCGAGAACCGCATGACCTTGCTCCGCCCTGTTCACGTAGGTGTGGATACCGGGTGTTCCCAATCCGATGTAGTCGGTGACGAACACGTTCGCGCCCATCGACCCCCACAGGGCCGAGGACAACAGTTCCTGGTTGAACGAGATCGACAATGGTTGTGTCACAGCGTTGATCGAGGTCGGGAAGGCTCGCGACGGTGCGCACTGGTCTCCCTGACCCATCGTGCCCGGTGCCACGACGATCGTCGGACGCGGGCCCGCACCTCGCCACGGCACCTCGGTGTCGATGAACGTACCCGTCACCCCGACGGGCGCACCGTCCTGCGTGCGGGAGGTGTACATGACGCGCTGTGCCTGCGCTGGATACACCCCGTCCGCACCGGGCAGAGCGGCGAACAACGACATCGGTTGCGTCCGAACGACGGACCCGGGATTGTCTTCGAGTTGCGCAGGTGGCACGTAGAAGTCGTCGACGGTATCGGCGTGCGCCGTCGAGGTACCGAGCGCGGTCACCGACGATGCCAGCAGTGCGGTGCCCACGAGAACACGAATCATGGTGCGATACGGGTACATCGGTCTCTTTCTTCCGAGTGTCAGATGACGGTGCCGAGGTCGCGAGCGACGATGTTGTCCAGTGCTCGTTCGGCGAGCGCAGCGATGGTCATGGACGGGTTGCAGGCCGCGGTGTTGCCGGGCATCAGGCACCGTCGAGCACATACAGTCCGCGTTGGCCGTGTACGCGGCCGTCGAGGTCGCACACCGGGCCCATGTTGCCCCGCCCAACGGATGCCAGGTGGATGGAAACAGCGCATTGGTGTCGGTGAGAATGCTGCCGGTACCGGCGATGCGACGAACCGTCGGGCCGATGGATCCGTCCTGAATGACGGCGTCGCCGTTGGCCGGCCAGTGCAGCTGGGCCTGGTCTCGCGTCGAGTCGTAGCCGAAGTGGCCGCGCCCGTTGCTGACTCCGTAGCCGACGAGCATGGTGCTGCGGGCATCGAAGGACAGTGGTGGTATCGATGCCTGGATGACGGTATGCGCGGTGCGCGGGTCGTCCCAGTTCAAGCTGCCGAACACCACCGGACCACCCTGCGGCGCACCGAATTGCTGCTCGATGCTGGACCACACGTAGATGCGGTCGGCGTTGGTGCCCCAGCCCTGCCCGAGTTCGTCGGGCAGATCGGGAATGGCCCCGGTGGCGCTCGCGCGGACGAGCATCTTGGTGGTGTTGAGGCTTCCCGCCGCCATGATCAGTGCACCGGTGGTGAGGATCTTGTTCTCCAACACCGTTCCGTCGGAATCGATTCGGTCCACGTGGACGATCCAGCGGCCGTCGGCAGCGCGCTCGACATACGTGACGTTGTGCTGTGTTGCCACGGTGGCCAGACCGGTCGCCTCGGCGGCCGCGATGTAGGTGACGTCGACAGAATGCTTGCCGCCGTTGTTCACTCCGAAGGCACCCGCACCGTTGGTGTACGACGGCGTCATCACTCCGCGCGTCTCGTCGAGCGCGTAGTTCCAGTCGATCGGCATCGGAATCTTCGACACCGGCAGCCCCGCCCGACGCGCACAGTCCGCGAACACCCGCGCCGCTTGGTAATTGGGTGTGTCGATCAACTCGTCGGGAGCCTGCGCGAGCTGCAGCATCCGCGCGACCCGGGGGTAGTGGACTGCATTCAACGTCGTCCAGTCGAGCTCGACCGGAAAGTGTGTCTCGAACACGGCCTGCGACGGCTGCAGCGTCATTCCCTGATAGATCAGGGATCCGCCGCCGACACCCGCGGCGCACAGCGCGGTCATGTTGTCGCCGGGGACGGCCTCGAGCAGACCTACGTACGGATCGAACGGAACGGGCCTACCGAACAGATTGGGGCTCGAGCCGTACCACAGCATGCGCTTGTCCGGCGCGGTCGCGTTGGGGAAGGTATTCGCATTCGGACCTGTGGGCCAACGCCTTCCGCGCTCGAGCACCAGAACGGGTATGCCGGCCTCGGCCAGACGCAATGCCGCGACGCCACCGCCGAATCCCGATCCGATCACAACGACGCGATGGTCCTCACGAGTGAGCGGAACCTGAGTTCTGGTGCCGGTGGCTGCGCGGGCCACGCCGGTACCCGCCACTGCGGCCAGGCCTGCAACCGCAGTAGCACCCAGAAATGACCGACGGTTCAGATTCGACACGTTCCCCCCACAGTCGCGGATGCGCACGCACCGAGACTCGGGTCACACGTACGCGCCGTGCAAAACTAGACAGAAGTGCCGGCGGGTGTCAAGTTTTCCGGGCTAACCAAAAGGCAGGACGGGAATCAACCAGCGCTCGAGATAGTGACGCAAACCGTCGTCCTCGTGAATGGAGGGGTCGTCGAACAGGATCACCGACAGACCCACCCGCACGATGACCCCGTCGATACCGTCGAACTGCCGGGAGTCGAAGCCGGGATTGTGCTCGACGTATCCGTCGAGGAACTGGCGCACCACAGGTAGCGCCCGATCCATCATGTCCGCGTCGAACAGTGGGTTCGCATTGCCCGAGCGCAGCAACGAATTGAGAACCGGTTCGCGCCGAATGAGGTTGCGGGCGGCCACAAACGTCTCGACGATGAACTCCGTCGGGGTCTCGGCTTGATCGGCCTTCTCCCTGATGCCACCCAGTACCTCGACGATGAGCCCCACCATCGCCTCGGAAATGACGTCCTCGCGGGTGGTGAAGATCGAATACACCGTCTGACGCGTGACACCAGCAGCACGAGCCACGGCCGCGATCGTGACGCCCTCGAAGCCGGACTCGGCGATCAACCCGAGGGTGGCATCGAGAATCTTCCGCTTGGACCGCATGGTCCGATTATGACGCCACGGGCGGACGATATGCTCACGCTGTTCGACAGAGGGGGTTCTGGACTTGAACGACGAGACAACGGCCGGGTCGACGCGGCGAACGATCACGGGCACCACCAGCGGAGATCTCGAAGCAGTCGAAGCCGACGGGCTGATCCACGCACGGGGAATCCCCTACGCCACCGCCACGCGCTTTCGGTGGCCCGAACCGGTCGACACCCCGGGTACGACGCGCGACGCCACCCGCCGCGGCCCGGCCTGCGTTCAATTGCCCTCTCGGCTCGACAATGTCACCGGTCCGATGATCGACCGGCTCGAACAGAGCGAGGACTGTCTCGTGCTGTCGGTGACCGCTCCCGCTGCGGCCGAGGGACTTCCGGTCATGGTGTGGCTGCACGGCGGCGGCTACGTCTCCGGCGGCGGGGAGGCCGAGAAGTACGACGCAGACCACCTCGTCCGGGAGGGCGTCGTGGTCGTCAGCGTCACCTTCAGGCTCGGCGGCTTCGGCTATCTGACCCCGAAAGACTCGGGGGACAGCAACATCGGTGTTCAGGATCAAATCGCCGCACTGCGCTGGGTGTCGACCAACATCGATCGATTCGGCGGCGACCCGACCACTGTGACCCTGTTCGGTCAGTCCGCGGGCGGCGATGCCATCCTTTCGCTGATGGCGTGCGAGGCGGCCGCAGGGTTGTTCTCGCGAGCAATCGTGCAGAGTGCACCGCTCGGATTGCGCTCGGGCCGTTCGGCGCTGTACGACACGGCACGAAAGGCTTTCGCGAGTCGGTTCTCCACGGACCCGGCCACCGCACCTGCGTCGGAGGTTCTCGATGCAGAGCGGGCCGTGACTCAGGCCGTGCGCAGGTTCGGCGCCGCGGGCGGAATGCCGTTCGGGCCGGTTGCTCACCTCGAGCCACTGTCCGGTGACCCCGACGCCGCCCTACGCAAGACAGCCACTCGCGTCGAACTTCTGATCGGTCACACCAGGGACGATGCTGCGCCGTTCGTCGACATCGTGTCGAACATGCTGTGGCTGAACAGGTTCGGCGTTGTCAGTTCGGTGCTCACCGCTCCGGTCGTCCGTCTCGTCACCAACATGCTGTTCGGTGTGGATTCGATGGTGAAGATGTGGCACCGCGCCGGTGGTCGGGTCGCGTCATACCGAGTCGACTGGGCACCGAAAGGTGCACCGTTGGGGGCATGTCACTGCATCGAATTGCCGTTGCTGTTCGGTGACGCATGGTCGGACGCGCCCATGTTGGCCGGCCACACACCGCCGCCGGCGTTGGCCGCCACGGTACGTCGGACATGGGCAGCATTCGCCAGAGAAGGAGTGGCCGGGCTGCCTGCGCGTTCGCTGGTGTTCTGACCGGCCCACTCCCTTTCCTACTGCGTCAGAGCTGTATATCGGCAAGCACACCGGCAACGACGAAACCTCCGGCGATTGCGCAGCCTGCCACGCGCGTGCGCTGCGGCAGATACGCGGTCAGAGCGAAGGCACCGGTATCCCAGACATCGACTGCCACCCCGGCGCGCAGCAAGGGGCGCACCAACGTCGGTGCATACCTGGTGGCCGCATAGAGCCCGCCACCGATGTAGATCTCGCGGATTCCGAAGGTGCGGGCGGCAGCACGCGTGGTTGCCACAGCGGCGTCGGGTCCGGCCAGGAGTTCGTTGGCGCGAGTGGGCGCGATCATATGGGCGATTCCGATTGCCGCACGGCCCAACCCGACGATTTCGGGAAGGCGTCGTACAAGTGTGGTGCCGATAGCCATGGTTACATTCCTCAGGTAGTGGAGACAGTGTTCTCGCGAGCCAACCGCCGGAGCAGACCGACGGGCTTCTTGATGCCGAATGCGACGATGGTGGTGCGGCCGTCCTCGTGGGTCCACTGCAGCAGGGCAGACCCGTCGTCGACGGATCCTTCCAGAACGGTCGGATCTCCCTGCAGGGGAAGAGGACCGACGACTTTGATGGACAGCCCCAGGATCTCGGTCCAGAAATAGTCGTCGGTGGGTGGGCAGGTCGGTTCGACGCCGAGAGCGGAGGCCGCAGCAACTTTGCCCTGCGCGACGGCATTCGACCAGAACGGTGCTCGACGCGACGCCGTGCGCGAGTACGCGACATCTCCGGCGGCAAAGATACCGGGAATGGTTGTGGCACAACGGTAGTCGATCCCCACCCCCAACCGGTCCGCGATACCGGCACCGTCCAGCCAACTCGTCTGCGGCTCATCACCGGCGCAGGTGACGACGAGGTCGGCAGTCAGCGTTCGATCTGCGAACTCGATACCCGCGACGGGATCACCGACCAACGTGACGGGGGCGTCCGCCCGAACGAACTCGACCGACGCAGCCTGGGCTCGCGCGACTATCGCGTCGGACAGGAAGGAACCCAGGAGCCGCTGCAGCGGTGGATCCACATCGACGACGGTCACCGCGATTCCGCGTGCAGCGCAGGCACTCGCGACTTCCATGCCGAGGAACCCTGCACCCACCACGACTGCGGTAGAGGCCTCGTCCAGTGTCGAACGCAGGGCGCGGACGTCCGCGAAGGTCCGCAGCACGCTCTCACCCGCCTGATCAGGACCGGCGATGCGCCGGGCGGACGCTCCCGTGGCCACGATCAGAGCGTCGTAGGGAACGTCGATTCCGGCAGTCGTGGTGACCAATCGTCGCGTCGTATCCATCGACACCGCGGGATCGACGATCGCCGTGATACCGAGATCCGACAGGTCCCACGTTTCGGCCTCGGCTGCTTCACCTTTGAGCACATGCTTCGACAACGGCGGTCTTGCATAGCAGCCGTCGTCGTCGGCACCGATCATGGTGATCGGACCCTGGTGCCCACGGGCGCGGAGCTCGCGGACGGCGGTGCACCCGGCGATGGAGTCTCCGACCACGACGATGCGACGGTCGGCGGCGCTCACTTGCTCTCTCGGAGCGCCGCTACCGGACACGCGCCGACCGCCGAGCGTGCCGCGGAGGCAAGGTCGTCGGGTATGTCGCTGCCGTCGAAGGAGTAGTGCAGCTCGCCCTCGTCGTCCAGGCTGAAGACCTTCGGAGCTTGATCGGCACAGATTCCGTGCCCTTCGCACCGATCCCAGTCGACGTCGACTCTCATTGCTGTGTCCCTTCTGCTGCCACCAGTTTCAGCGGCAGACGTTCGTATCGGTGAATGACGTTGTTGACGGCCCTTTTCGGTGTTCCCGAGGGAACGAATCGTTCGACCCGACGCGCCAGCACCCGCAGCATGGTCTGCGCTTCGAGACGCGCCAGTCCTTGACCGGCGCAGCCGTGGGTTCCCGAACCGAAGCCGAGTTGGCGGGCCGCATCGCGGGTGATGTCGAACGTGTCGGGGTTGTCCCACTCGCGCTCGTCGCGGTTCGCCGACGCGTAGATCACCAGCACGCGGGCCCCTGCGGGAATCCTCGATCCGCCGACATCGGCGTCGCGCACTGCTCGTCGGGAAAATGCTCGGATGGGTGACTCGTACCGGACGACCTCGTTGACGGCGTTGGGAATCAGGTCCGGGTTCTGCCGTATCGCCTGCCATTGCTCGGGATGTCGAGCGAACAGGTCCAGTGCGCCGGAGATCGCTCCGATGGTGGTGTCGAGTGATGGGCCGAGGTAGTCGATCATCAGAGCCGGGCACGCCGACTTCTCGAGTCGATTCTCGTCGGCGGCGATCAGCACGTCCTCGCCCATACTTCCGGGCAGGACCGACCGCTCGCGCACCACCCGCTTGGAGAAGCTCAGCATCTCGGTGGCAGCCTTCACCGCGGTCGCCGAATGTCGATTGACGGGGCCGAGGGAGTCGAACGTTGCGCCGGCCCAACGGAGGAGGTCTTCGCGGCCGTCTTCGGGCCAGCCGACGAGGTCGGGAACGATCGACATGGGCAGTGCCGTTGCGAGGTCGTCGACGCCGTCGACGAACTGCTTGCTCAACGCGGCGTCGACGATGCCTTCTGCCTTCTCCGAGATCGCCGTGGTCATCTTCCGGACAGCCTTCGGAGTCAGCCGGTGGGCCAGAACCGCGCGCTTCGATGCGTGCTCGTCGCCGTCGCTGTTGAGGGTCGTACCCCGGCCGAGCCGGTTGGCGATGGGATTGAGCGCGACGCCGTCCCCGGAGACGAAGGTCTCGTCGTCGAGCAACACCGCCTTGCACTCGGCGTACCGCGTGATCGCGAACACCTGCTGGCCTGGGAGCCACACCACCGAGCCCAGTTCCCGCAACCTCGCGTAGTGCGGGTACGGATCGAGAATGGCGTCGGTGGAGTAGATGTTCGTTCGGTACTGGGGAATCGAAACAGCGTGAGTCATGTGCAAGTCCTCGATGCAGGTCAGTTAATGACGATATCGTCACCCATGAGAGCATCGCCAGTCAAGGCTTTTGACGAAATCGTCATACTTGACAGGCGATAGGCTGGCCTCACAACTTGTCGAGTAGGAGCAGCCCGTGGTGGAAGGCAACCGTGTCGCGCGCCGAAAGGCTCGCACCAGAGCCGCTCTCGTTCGGGCCGCGCAAGGATTCCTGGCGAGCGGCAACACCAACGCACCAGTTCTGGAAATAACCCAAGCCGCCGACGTCAGCAATGGATCGTTCTACAACTACTTCGAGACCAAAGAAGAGCTGTGGCAGGCGGCCATCGACACGGCCCTCGAATCCGCAGGCGACTACCTCGACTCCCTCACCGTGGGCCTGGACGACCCGGTCGAGAAATTCACCCAGTCCTTCAGATTGTCCGGACGACTCTTCCGCCTCGAGCCGCAACTGAGTCGCGTCCTGCTCAATTCCGAGGCAGCGGCATTCGCCGCAGCCGGAGGCCTGGCACCGCGTTCACGCCGCGATATCGAATCAGCCGTCGCCCAAGGGCGATTCGATGTGGACGACGCAGATGTCGCCCTCGCGATCGTGGCCGGTTCACTGCTGTCCATCGGGCGACTGCTGCTCGCCCAACCCGAGCGCGACGAAGCGGCAACCGTGGACGGCACGACACAACGGGTCCTGCGGGCACTGGGAATCTCCGCCGAGGAGGCCGAAACACTGTGCAGCCGAGAACTTCCGACGTCGTACAGCGGTGGAGTACACGCGGCCATCGACCCCGCTGCACAGTCGTTGACCTAGCCGACCGAAGTCAGTCGTCCTCGGCTCTGAGCGCGACGCTCAGCGCCTCTTGCGCCGATATGTCCGCGTCGATCGCACTGCGCATCTCTGCATCGTCATGGTCGACTAGCAACGGAACATCGGAGTCGGACTGCCCGCGTACACCGGCGAGTCCGTGCTCGCGATCCTTCGCTCGCCGGTAGACGGCAAGGGCCTCGTCCTGCTTCTCACGTGCGGTGGCCATGCCGTCAGGCCCGGTGGTGTCGCGCAGGGGCCTGGGAGGACAGCGCGACAGGCACCGGTGAGGCCACGGGTTCGACCGTACGATCACTACCCCGCGTGCTCATCTTCATGAACTTCTGCAGTTCGTCGTGGATAGGTGTGTCGGTCATGAGACTCGACCTTCTCGACCTTCGATGAAGCGGGTCGGTTCGGTTTCGTGTGAAACTTCGTCTGCGCTCGTTCGGCGGCGTGACACCGACCCTACGGCCCGTGTCCAGACCGATCGACTCACCGATGCTGACGTGTGCCCTCGACAGCCGAGTCCACTACCCGCGCCGCCAAGACCGCCAACCGAGTGTTCTCACGTGGGGACTGCTCGGCCAGAGCGGCGAACGCGGCCTCGGGGGAGATACCTCGCACAGCGATCAAGATGCCCTTCGCCTGCTCGATGGTGGCACGGGTTCTCATGGCCTCGCGCAGACCGGCTGACTCCTGCTTCGCTTCTTCCGTATGACGTGAATTCCACACCGCGGCCTCTACCGCCGTGACGAACATCTTGACCAGGACTTCGTCGACGTCTCTGAAGCCATCACCGTCGAAACTGTAGATGTTCAGTGATCCGGCGTGTTCGGAGTCGACTGCAAGCGGTGCGGACAGATAGCTCTTGACTCCTATCCCTTCCGCAGCGGATGCAAACGTCGGCCAGCGGATCGCGGCCTCGTCGATCCGAACACAGACGATGCGGTTGGTTCGAGCGGCTTCGAGACAGGGGCCTTCGTCGGCGTCGTATTGGTCGGTGTCGACATCCACGACACGCGCGTCCGAACACGCTGCAGTTGCAGGATTCTCCGAATCATGATGCAGCAGAGTAACTCCTGCCATATCAGCTCCCGGAACTGCAGCGACTGCCTGCTCGCACAGCCCTTGGAGAAGCGTCTCGAATCGACTGTGCTCGAGCAGAATTCCACGGAAGATGTCGAGCGCCTCGAACGTGTCTCGAGCGAAATAGCTTTCCGCAGAGGGCGGGCGCGTCGGTGCCGACAGAGCCTCGAGTATCTCTTTGTCGAAATCGGATGCCTCAGAGGTTTCGTTCGGCGTCGAATGTTCGGATGGTCGGTCGGTCATTGGATCGAGTCCCAGATGGTGCAGTCATTACACCTGTCGACGTGCACGAGGCCTGTCCACGGTGATGACCTTCACCGGATTCCTTCACCGTACGCCCGATGTCAAACCGACAGGTACGGTCCGGACAGTCACGTCATCGGCTATCGACGTGCTGGGGGCTCGGGGTCTACTGTCGCTGACGTCGACGAGTTCGATCGCGAAGAAGCGGCAGTCGATGGCCGGCCTCCGTACACAGCGCAGGGTTGCGGCGACTCGAACCTCGGCACACTTTCCTGCCGAGGACACATGCTGCTCGACCGAGACACGCACGGCAGTGGCATTCGACGTACAGGATCGAGTACAAGTGCTCACCTACAGCTTCAACCTCGATTACCGAGGTATCTGCCCCATCTGTGGACACATCACGTTGGGAGAGAACGTTATCGATTCGCCGGCCGTGGGACCTGCCAACAGCCGCATCTACGCCTCCTGCGAAGCGTGCGGATGGGAAGGACCGGGCTGACAGCTCAGCCGATCACCGGCACGCGGTCCTTGGTCAGTTCGTCGAGTTCTGCCTGCATCACCGAGTGAACGCGATGCGCGAATTCCTCCGCGGACTCGTCGGGCTCGGGACGCATCGGCGCGAGCACCGACGTCTGGAGCTTCGTCGGTAGTGGGAGATACGGAAGCAACCCGACCACCCCGACATTGACGCCCCAGGGAATGGATATCGACAGGGGCACCGTCTTGACCCTGAATGACGACTTGTGCAGCCGAAGCGCTTTGGCGATGCGCTTCCCGCTACTGAGGACGAGGAGAGACTCACCAGCCCCCGCGGTCACCACCGGAACGATCGGCACCCCGGCCTCCATCGCCAGACGGGCGTAGCCGCTGCGTCCGGCGAAGACGATCTCGTTGCGTTGCCGCCACGACTTGAGTGCATCGAGGTCGCCGCCGGGGAAGACCAGAACATTGTGTCCTTCTTCGAACGCATCGAGAGCGTTCTGTCGAGCAGCCGGCCGAGCGCCGAACGGCTCGAGCAATTTCCCTGCACGCAGCGTCCACGCGATCTGGTGCGTCAACGCGATCACTTCCCTGGACAGGTCCAGATCGTCGTACGCTGCTGCGAAGGCGAAGACGTTCAGATCGATCACTCCGCCGAACCCGTGATTGCACACGAACAACACAGGCTCGTCGGGAACCGGTTGCGCGACCGACACTTCCAGGCGGTTGTACAGACGAACCGCATTGATTCCCATGGCCCGAATCGCGCGAGGTACTTTGTGCATGCGCGCACTCTAGCCGGGCGCACTCGCATCCATACGAGGTTCGGTTTCGGTCTAGGAAACGGCAGCGAAGTACGGCGCCCACTTCGTGTTCAGAAAGCCGGTGAGCGACGCACCGGCATCGGACGCCGAGCCTGCGGTACGCCACGCAACATGTCCGTCGGGGCGCACGAGCACTGCCCCGACCTCGCCCACCTCGTACAGGTCGATCAGTTGCCTGCGCTCGGTTCCGGTCGGCGCATCGGCCGAAACCGTGACCACCCCGGGCCCGCCTGCTGCGAGCGTCGAGACCACTGGGGCCCACTCGTCACCGGCAAACGTCAACAGTGTCAGCCTGTTCGGATCCAGCGCGTCGTGCGCGTCCACACGCGTGCCGTCCACCGACAGCACCGCATGCGGAAGGCGGGCACCGGGATAGGTGGTGGGGACGTAATCGACCACGTCCTCGGCCGGCGTGCTCGACGCGTCCTGCGCGATCAGCGAACCGGCGTAGAGGTAGCCGAACTGCAGGCCGGTCGAGACGAAGTGCTCCACCTGAAGCGGAATGGCGTCGGCGATCTGCTGCCGCAACCCGGCCGATCCGGCGAACTGTGGGTTCAACCTGCGGGAGCGACTCATCTGCTTCCGCGTTGCCGTAGCGGCGATCGGGGCAATGAATCGACCGGGGATCTTGTTCAGCGGCGCACGGCCCATCGCAGTGGTGGCCTTGGCCAGCATGACATTGGTGATGCCTACCTTCTTCCCGATGGCATCCATCCGAAAGTGGTTGTCCACGCTCTGTTTCGCGAACTTCTCCACCACCGGACGACGTTCGGTGTCGTAGGTGTCGAGCAACGAGTCCGACGCGGCCCCCGACAGGACTGCGTCGAGCTTCCAGGCAATGTTGTGGGCGTCCTGAACTCCCGAGTTGAGTCCGAAGCCGCCGGTATGCGGAAACCGATGCGCAGCGTCGCCGAGCAGCAGGAGTCGACCCCGCCGAAAGCTGTCGGCGGTCTGCGACGTCATCACCCACGTGCCCGTCGACTCCAACTCGAAGTTGTGACCGTTCAACACCTTCGGCAGCGTCTCGGCCCAGAACTGCTTACCGTTGCGGGCAATCTCCTGGTCCGGATGGAGATACGCCGTCATCAGGATGTATCGATTCTCGGCGTGGGCGATGAGCACTCCACACAGCTCGGGCGTGTAGATCCAACTCAGCAACGGCCGCGCATCGTCGGGGAAGAGGGTCGTGGAGGTGAAGAAGGCGCTACCCATGTTTGCCAGAACCGGCCCGGACAGGGAGATTCCGGCCGCATCACGAGTCGGGCTGTTCGCGCCGTCGCACGCGAGCACGTACTGAGCCTGTATCTCGGAGGAATCCCCACCCACCGTGACGCGGACACCGTCGACGGCCGGGTCGACCGACCGCACGTTGACACCACGACGAAAATCGATCAGCGGCTCCGCCTCGATCGCGTCCCACAACACCGGCATCAGGATGTGCTGGCCGATGTGCGAGACCATGAACGGGCTCTGGCTCTCGACGATGGCCTTGCGATCGGGATCCGAGAGCAGGTCGATCGACCCGATCGCGCCATCGGCCAGACCGCCGTACCAGCTGATCAGGTTGACGGTCTCGTGCGGCGGCGACATCGCAGCGATCGACTTCGCCAGCTCCGGGCCGTACTCGTTCCAAATCTCCAACGTGCGGGCATTGATCACATGCGCAGCCGGATGGAACAGTGGTTTCTCCCGACGCTCGAGGACGATGCTCCGAATCCCTCTGCGAGCCAGCAGAAGTGCAGCAGTGGTTCCCGCCGGCCCCGCCCCGATGATGACGACGGGTGCGGTCATCGGACCACGGTCCTCTGCGTGCCCAGATCGATGGCACCGTCGGCGGTGCGGATACTCGCCGTGATGACGTCGTCCACCGACAGATAGTTCGGGTTCTTCGCCTGGCGCGCGAAGAAGAACTTCCACTTGAGGGCAGGCGGAATCAACTCGCCGACCTTCTGCACGAACTTGGGCGGAGCAGAAATGGCGGTCCCGATCGGTGTGCCGGTCAGCAGCACATCACCGGCCGTCATGTTCTGAAACCTGGCCAACCTGGTCAGAGCTTCGGCAGGCGGGGTGATCAGGTCGTTGCCGATCGTCTGATCCTGACGCGATTCTCCGTTGACGGCCAGGCTCATGTGCAACTCGGGGATGCGGCGCAATTCGTCGTTGTCGAGAAGAACCAACCGCGGCCCGAGTGGGGTGAACGTGGGATACGACTTGCTCTCGTACACCTGCACTTTGGTCAGCTGGATCTCACGCGCAGAGACGTCGTTGGCCACCACCAACCCGGCGACGTACTTAGACAGCGTGTCGTCGGTGACCGTGGTTCCGATCGGAATCTCTGCTCCGACCACGACCCCCAGTTCGATCTCGTAATCGAGCAGTGCGACCTCGGGTGGCTGCCTGATGGGATCGTTGGGCCCACTGATCGAGGCCGACGACTTGCGGAAGAACGTGGGCTGCAGAGTCTTCGGGTCCGACCCGGCGTCGATGGCGTGCGAGCGATAGTTGAGCAGCTGCGCCACCACCCGGCACGGAGCCGTGACGGGAGAGACGAGTTCGAGTTCGGCGACACCCGTGCCGGGCCCCGACGCGGCGGTGATGGCATCGCGGTCGGCGAGCAGCTGCCCGGTGGTCTCGGCCGACGTCTCGATCTCGATCGCGCGGTCGCCATCGAGACGCCACCAGGCATCGGCGGTACGGATTACGTTGACAGGCATAGCTTTGAAGTCCCCCTACAGAGTTTTCGGCGTGATGGTCTTCTTGTTGGCGATCACCGGATGACCGGGCCGAGTTCCGGCTTCACGCCGACGAAGTTCTTCGTGCGGCACGCCGTTGCGTAGCTGACTGAGCAGGTAATCGGGGTCGATGTTGACGCCGATCGGGTTCTTCGCGAACTCCTCGGTGAAGAAGAACGCCGCGTTGTTGTCCGGATCGAAGTTCTCGACCTGGAACTCGAGGCGAATCCCGTCGGGATCCTCGTAGTAGAGCGAGATCGTGGGCCCGTGATTGATGGACCACACCGGGAGAATGCCCAGACGCTTGAGCCGGACGTAGTTCTCGAGGAGCCGTTCGAGCGAGACGAAGGTCAACGCGATGTGGTCGATTCCGTAGGCCTTGCGCCGAAGCTTGGCCAGCGGGAAGAGGAACCGCACCGGCTTGGGCACCGCGACGATCGCCAGGCGGTGCGACTCGTCGTCCCAGGTCAAGAAAGTGATCTGCTCGTCCTGGTACGCGATTTCGGCACCGAACACCGTGCCGTACCACCGCACCATCTCCTCGGTACGAGCGGACTTCACCACCCAGTGGGCGATGTAGTCGGGTCCGACCCGCGACAGCGCTCGGCCCTGTTCTTCCTGCGTCGAACTCATCGAACTCGCCTCTCCTCGGCAACGCTGATGTGACCTACGCTACGACGGGTTTGACTAGCAGTCAATATATTGAGCATCGGTCAAACCAGCAGGTCGTTCGTGCACTAATGTCGGATCGGTGTCGACCAACGCGTCCCCCGGTGCCGAGCGGTCCCGCCGCGCCCGTCCCCGGATGGACCGTCGACAGGCTCTGATCGACGCCGCCATCGAGCTACTGGCCGAGGGCAACAGTGCCGACATCAGCGCAGCGGCGATATCGCGTCGTGCAGGGGTGGCCCACGGGCTGCTGTTCTACTACTTCACCGACAAACAGGGCCTCGTCGCTGCAGCGTTGGCCGACGTGTTGGCGAAGCTGGCCGAATTCCAGGAACCCGAGGCCGGTGAGCAATCGGTGCGGGCTCGCGTGGAAGGTTTCGTCCGACGCCACATCGAGTTCCTCGAACGTCACCGCGCCCTCTACGTCCGGGTGATTCGCGAGGGAGAACTGGGCGATTCCGTCGTCGAAGACGCCGTCAAAGAAGCCCGCACGGAGGGCGCTCGACAGGTGGCAGCCCTCGCCGGACTTTCGGAACCCCTGTCTCCGTTGCAGAGTGCCGCCATCTCCGGGTGGACCGGCTTTCTCGACCGGACCGCCGATGCGTACTTCGACACCCCCGATCTCGGACTCGATGCGGTGGTCGAATTGGTCGTCGATACCTTCGAGGCGGTAGTGGCAGCAACGCACCCTCGTCCCAAGAAAGACGATTGAGGTCAATACGACCAAGTTCGGTAGCAGCAGGCACCCCTGAACTGTGCAATCTGCACTATTTCTGCCGCATCACTTGCGCAACAAGGGAAGCGACTGGTCCACTGTCCCCCATCGCAGCTCAGTGGCACCCATCCGGCGATTCGCAACCCGAACGCCCGCCCGGACCACAGGACCACACTCGGTCCCGCGTCGTCCGCTCTTCTCGCGTGCCCTCGGCCTCGGCCGGCATCAGGACGTTCTTCATCGTCGATTCAGGAGCAATCTGCCATGACCAGCATCAGCCCCGCCGACCGCCGATCGCCGGTCGGTGACGGCAAAGACCTGCACGATATCGCCGAGCGTGTGCTGTGGCTGTCGACGTCGATGATCCACCACGCCAACCGGATTCGGCCGAACCCCACCGGGCTGAAGGTCGGCGGGCACCAGGCATCCTGCGCGTCGATGGTGTCGATCATGACGTCACTGTGGTTCGAGCAACTGCAATCGGGAGACCGCGTGTCGGTCAAACCCCACGCCTCCCCGGTGCTGCACGCGATCAACTACCTCCTCGGCGAACTGGACGAGAAGTATCTGACGACGCTCCGTGCCTACGGCGGTCTGCAGTCCTACCCGTCGCGCTCGAAAGACCCCGACACCGTCGACTACTCGACCGGCTCGGTGGGAATCGGTGCCACCGCACCGATCTGGGGTGCGATGTCGCGACGCTTCGTCGAGGACCGCTTCGGCCCGGACGACTCCCCGCGAACGGGCTTTCGCGGACGCCAGTACTCACTGGTCGGTGACGCCGAGCTCGACGAAGGTGCCGTGTGGGAAGCGATCATCGACCCCGGTATCGCAGAACTGGGCGAGATCGTCTGGATCGTCGACCTCAACCGACAGTCCCTCGATCGCGTCGTGCCGAACATCGCCGCCCGCCGTCTCGAGAAGATGTTCGACGCCGCCGGGTGGCAGGTCATCACCGTCAAATTCGGTCGACTGCTCGAAGACCTGTTCGCTCGACCCGGCGGTGATGCTCTCCGCACACGAATCCTGGACATGCCGAACCCCGAGTACCAACGTCTGCTGCGCTGCACGGCCGAGGAAGTGCGCACCCGACTGCCCGGATCGGGACCGGATGCGAAAACGATCGCAGACCTGATCGCCGACCTCGACGACACCGTGTTGACCGAGTCGATTCGCAACCTGGGCGGACACGACCTGGATGCGTTGCGCGAGGCCTACTCTCGCATCGACGACACCCGACCGACCGTGATCGTCGCGTACACGGTCAAGGGCTTCGGACTGCCCACTCAGGGACATCCGCAGAATCACTCCTCGCTGCTCACCGTCGACGAGTACGCAGAGCTCGCACGCAGCCTCGACCTGGATCCCGCTGCGCCCTGGGGCCGCTTCGAAAACGACAGCGCCCCGGGC